>CAZXQE010000207.1:0-1509 GCA_964643015.1 uncultured Gammaproteobacteria bacterium | reverse complement strand
AGGCCTGAATGGGGTCAAGCTTTGCAGCTCTCAGGGCAGGGTAGAGGCCGGCAATGAGCCCAATAATAATCGCAAAAATCATTGAGAAAATGAGAGCGTCGGGCTTGATGACCGGGGCATTGCTGGTGGAAACGTTCTGAATAATGTAGACCAATCCGTAAGAGAAAGCGACTCCCATAAGCCCACCCAGAGTGGAGAGGACAATGCTCTCAATAATGATCTGAATGAAGACGGCTGTATCGGTGGCACCCATCGCTTTACGCAGGCCAATTTCCCGGATGCGTTCGCTAATGGAGGCCAGCATAATATTCATAACGCCAATGCCGCCTACAATCAGAGCAATAATTGCAATGAGGGTGCCGGATGTTCTCGTATTTTTAATGGATTGCTCTATGGTTTCAGACTGAGTTTCCTGGGTGCTGAAGGTGAAGTCTTCGATCCCATTATGAGTAATCATCAAAATGTTACGGGCTTGCTGAAGGGCGGCATCAAACTCCTCATAATTTTTTACCTGAATATCGATATCGTCAATTTTGAGGGAGTTTTCCGCTATACGGAAGCGGACCAGCGCTGTTTTCAAAGGAATATAAATAGTCGCATTTTTGCGATCGAAGGCCCAGCCGCCGCCTCTGCCGCGGGGCATCCCCCAACTGCGGCTCTGAGAGCCTTGGAATACAGCGTTAGTAAAAGCTCTTGATGCGACCTTGGGTTGCTTGGCCAAAGCCGCCTCTCTCGCCAGCCGTTCAGTGCGGGACATCTCACTCTCGTAATGTTGAAACATTCCCACAATTGTGAAGAGCTGTTCTCCCAGGCGAATCGTTTCTCCCAAAGGAATGATCTCTTCGCCGACTACATTAGGATCTCCGAAAAGTTCGTCTCGAATTTGTGAGCCGATCACACAGACAGGCGCCGCTTTTTCACTATCCATTTGGGTAAACCAGCGGCCGTAAGCAATTTCATGCTGATTAATGAAAAGAGCATCCTCGGTAACTCCACACACCTCAGAAGGGCGGCTGCGATTGTCACCTTTACTGACGTAGCGCACATTAGCGCGGATCTCAGGGCTGATTCGCTTGAGAAGAGTCGCATTGTTTTTGAGTGCATAAACGTCCCGCATCGTTTTGCCCGGAGCCATCTGGGCAAGATGCTCTTGCCAGACAGGGACGGATTGATCGTTTATGACAACTTTGTCCAAGCCGCCGGTGGCAATAAGACCCTCCTTCATTCCATTTTCCATTCCGTTCACGATTGCGGCCATGGCAATCAGGCTGGCAACACCCAAAGTAATGCCCAGCATCGTCAAAAGTGAACGAAATTTATGGGACCAAATTTGTTTGAAGCCAACTTGTATAGAGTTCCAGAGGATCATAATTGGGATTTTTGAACGTGTGGTTTCATCTTCTGTTTTTACAATTTAATCATAGCGAAGAGCCTCTATCGGATCGAGCTTAGCGGCTTTGATAGCCGGTTGAATCCCGGCCAAAAGTCCCACCAACACACTGAAAGAGA
>CAZXQE010000206.1:0-1512 GCA_964643015.1 uncultured Gammaproteobacteria bacterium | reverse complement strand
TCGAAGGACCGGCCGGCACGGTGCACAAGGACAAGGGCCTTATCATCGCAAAGCGCCATATCCATTTTGACCCGAAAAGCGCGGCCGCATTCGACGTTAAGGACAACGAGCTGGTTGATCTGCGCATAGACGGCGAGCGCGGAGCCCTGTTCCTGAACGTGATTTGCCGCGTTAACGAAGCGTATGCCAAAGAATGCCACCTGGACTTTGACGAAGGCAACGCAGTGGGCATAGCGTCCGGGGCCATGGGCACGGTTGTAAAGCGATAAAGAAGTAACTTTTTTCTGGAGGCCGGTATGAGCAAGGTAATTCTAAAGGCAGAAGACCTGGACGGCTACCTGGGCGAAGCCGACCGCCAGAGCTTAGCCCAAATGGACGGAATGTACGAACACGCTGTTGCTTTGTTCGAGCGCCTGTCGGCAGCCGGCAGCACCGCAGCAAAGCGCGATATAGAATCGGCACTGGTGGACTCGTACAACCACATGGGCCAGGTTATGCGCGATATATGCAAAAAGGAAGGGCGCATCAAGGTGTACTCCTTTGAGACGCCCCGCGAAAGCCACGGTGAGGCTTCCCGCCTCATAGCCAAGTTGCGCGACGAAAACACCCAGCGCCACGAGTTTACCTATTACACCCAGCGCGCATACGAGCTTTTGTTCAACCTTGCCTATGGCTATGCCGGCAGCCGGAATAAAAACTACCTGATTGTAAAAACCCCGGTGCGAAACCCGGTGCAGAATTACGCCGTTCACAAGATTCCGAATGTCGACAACGCGATCAACTCGACCGTCATGTGCGTCATGCTGCGTGGCGCCCTACTGCCGTCCATCATCATGTCAAAAGAGATAGAGGAATATTCTTCATCCAGTTACGTTACGCCGTTTGCCTTGTTCAAAATTAAGCGCGACGACAGTAAGGATGAAGCCGGCATGGAGTACATTCTGGATCTGGACCGGTCTTACTTCCGGCTGGAAGATTTGGACGGCAAGGACCTGGTGTTTGCAGACCCCATGAACGCAACCGGCGGTTCCCTGGTCACCGTGGTCAAATACCTTCTGGACCAAGGCGTGCGTCCCCGTTCCATTCAGTGCTTTAATGTAATCTGCGCGCTCAAAGGCGCGCTGCGCACCATGCGCGCGGTGGATAATCTTACCGTGTACACCCTGTGGATGGATCCTGTGCTTAACAAACTTGCGTATATCATGCCAGGCCTGGGCGACGCCGGCGACCGCATCAACGGTACCGACAGCGACGACGATGTGCGCGACATGATACGGCTCATCGCCGATTACGGCTCCGGCATCACGAGTCTTTACCGCAAGCAGATTCGTACCATCGAGCAAACGGTGCTGCACCGATGAAAGCGATGTCCCGCGCACTCCTGTGCGTGGCGCTTGTTCTTGCGTGCACCTCCTGCGCTACCAACGCGAACTCCCGGGCTTTGGCATCGTCATGGACAGAGCTTGGCAATACCTGGGCAGAACTAGGCAAATGGGACAAAGCCGGGCTTGC
>CAZXQE010000205.1:0-1518 GCA_964643015.1 uncultured Gammaproteobacteria bacterium | reverse complement strand
AACCTTTGTTGAAAAGATAATGAGCCGAATGATTTTTGACGGAGAAAAACTCACCGACCTCTTGGAACCATTGGCATTAAGCTGGAAAGAACGCCGTGTGAAAGAATTGGCTTTGATGGAAGACTTAATACCCCAATTAAAAAAAATAGCCCAAGGGCGTAAAATATCCGGATTGGCAGCGTATGAATAAAATTATTATATAGACAATATGACTGTAATACACATTAACGAAGCAGATTATGGAGAAATGCCGCGACAGGCTGTGGCAGTTTTGTATTTTAATCTCATGATTTATAAATATGAATGAAATAGAAGAATACACGCCCCAATTATACAGTGATGTTTGCCAAATTATAGATGGCACACGCAGTCGCCTCGCTACAACGGTAAACGCTGAGGTGTGTTTACTGAACTGGAATATTGGCAAACGCATTAAAGAAGATGTTCTCTATAATAAACGTGCTGAATATGGGAAAGAAATTTTAAAAAGCTTATCTGTTTCGCTTACAGAGAAGTACGGTAGAGGCTGGAGTTTCTATAAACTACAGCATTGCGTACGCAGTGCGTACACTTTTTCGGAAGATGAAATTATATACGCAGTGCGTACACAATTGACATGGACACACCTTCGCTCTCTCATGAGTATAGACGATGATTTGAAACGTTCGTTTTACCTCGAAATGGCTCGTATAGAGCATTGGGATACACGTACCTTAGACCGGAAAATTGACAGTATGCTCTATGAACGAACTGCCCTGAGCCGCAAGCCTGAAGAACTCATTAAAAAAGAGCTACTACAAATACAATCAACCAACTCGCTAACGCCCGATATAGTTTTTCGAAGTAGTTATTTTCTCGATACCATTGGACTTGCAGACCCCTATTCCGAAAAAGATTTAGAAGATGCCATATTATTGAATCTGCAATCATTCATCAGAGAAATGGGAAACGACTTTGCCTTTTTAGAACGACAAAAACGCATAACAATCGATGCTGTTGATTATCGGATTGATTTGTTGTTTTTTCACCGAGGGCTAAAGCGTTTAGTGGCCATAGACCTAAAACTCGGCAAGTTCAAACCCGAGCACGAAGGACAAATGTTGCTCTATTTACGCTATTTAAACAAGAACGAACGAAAGGAAGGCGAAGAATCGCCAATCGGACTCATACTTTGCAGTGAAGGCAACACCGAACATATTGAATATATGATGTTAGAAGAGAGCAATGTTAAAGTAGCACAGTATTATACGCAATTGCCCGACAAAAAAATATTAAGCGAAAAACTACATAAAGCCATTGCCATTGCACGAGAAAATCAATTTCATTCAAATGAGTAATAACAAAAAAATAATACCCGATTTGCGTTTCTCTGAATTTAAGAATGAAGAGGAATGGAATAAAGATATAGTTGATAATCTTGTCTTTACGATTACACCGCCTAAAAAACTTTCATCTTCTAATTATCAGGAGAATGGTAAATTCCCTATTATAGACCAATCTAAAAATTATTACTGTGGC
>CAZXQE010000204.1:0-1519 GCA_964643015.1 uncultured Gammaproteobacteria bacterium | reverse complement strand
CATCCAGTGCCGCATCCAGCTCTTTTTCTTGGGTGGTTGCACCATTGTAGGCGTGCTCGGCACCCCGTACAAAGCCGTGATAGCTGAAGGAGACTGGTTGGTGATGGCCGTAATCACCCCAATGGGTGACCAGTACGCCTTGCACCTGTCTGGCAAAACCCTCCCTGATGTAGTTTCGTATGTTTGCATCGGCCTGCTGGGTCCGGGGAAAGAGCGCATTCCAGCTGCTGGTGCCCGGAGCCAGCCAGAAGGGGTGTTTGCCTGCATCGTGGTTGTCCAAGGATGGGAATTTCTCCAAGGGATTGTAGTTCCAGTCGATGAACACCATGTCATCATCCAATTCGTCCTGCAGGTTCGGATACTTGTTCAGGCAGTCGCCCCAGAGCTGGAGCTTGTCGGCTCCCGCCTTGCGGGCGACGGAGGCAATCCTGAGGATGTGCTCTTTGAAGACTTCGCGTCCGCCCTTCTGCAATACCGCCTGCTTGCTGTAGCCGGTTCCCAGGTCATACGCTTCGTCCAGATCCAGATTCAAGGTCTTGGACGTAAACCAGGGAAGCACTTCAGTAAAAATATCGGAGAAAAGGTCATAGATTTCACTCTTGCCTGCAGCAAAGCTGAACAAGGAGACTTGTGACTCGGCAAGGGTATGGTAGCCGGGATTTCTCAAAAGCCCGTGGGCATGGGAGAGGCATTGGATATTCGGTTGGAGCTCAATGCCGTATTGCTTGCAATAGGCATCCAAGTGCTGAACCTCTTGCTTGGTATAGTATCCGTTGGAACGGGAAAGCACTGGGTGCGATTCGAGTACGTAGCAGTCTTCCATGTAGAGTTGCAGGACATTGTATTTATAGGAGGCGAGCAAACGGATCACTTCCTCCATTTTTGTTCGATTGGGAATTTTTCCTCGGGAGACATCGAGCATGACACCCCGGTAGGGAATCGATGGATAGTCCTCGATGAGGGTGAGCGGGAGCAGCCCGCCTGTCTGCCTTGCTAGTTGGGCAAGCGTAGCGAGCGCATTGCGAAGGGCCGCAGGCTGCACGGCATCGATGAGAATTTCATCGGCTTTGATGGTCAACCGGTATGCCTCACGAGCCAGCAGGTCGTGATGGGCAAGGGTTTCGGGTACCTCGACAGGCTTGCCTTCGATGTGGATGGGAATGCCGTCGCTGCTGACAGAAGCAAGCATTGCTGTAGCAAGAACCTGGAGAGAGGCATCAAGGGATGCAATGCAGAAGCCACGCTCTGCATGACAGGACCCTGGTGAAACAGAGATGTGTTTGGGATGGGGAATAAAATACATGGTTGCATGTCTCCGGTAGGGGAAAATGGACCGGACCGATGGGTTGCATCGGCCCGGATCCGTTTCGATTATTTTGCCTTGATCATCCCATGCAGCAACTGGTAGACGACAAAGTTGTCATCACCGGCTGAGTTGCGGTACAGGTTCTCAGGTCCTTCCCAGATGGTCCTCAGGCCGTTGCTGGTCAAGTTCCGTGCCTCTTTGGAGTAGATGGGA
>CAZXQE010000203.1:0-1530 GCA_964643015.1 uncultured Gammaproteobacteria bacterium | reverse complement strand
CAGTAAGGGTTTTACCTTCGACGGCTTTCTGTCGCCCAAAGCCGGCCGCAGACGTTCCCGCCTCAAGGTGCTTATGGCCAGGGCGGAAGCCTTTGTGCTGTACGAGTCGCCCTACCGCATACAAAAGCTCTTGGAGGATATAGCGGCCATAGATCCGGACAGGCAGCTATGCGCCGGCAGGGAGCTGACCAAGCTCCATGAGGAGTTTTTGTGTGGGACCGCGGCCACCGTGCTAGGCGATTTGAATGGCCGGGCATCGGTTAAGGGCGAATTTGCTGTCTTGGTAGCCGGTTCGCCAGAAAAATTCAGCCGTGACGGCAGCGAAGCTGGAAGCGCCGAATCGGATGACGAAGAGAACTAGTGCCCCGAAGCTTATGGGGAAATGTAGTATGTGCTTTTACCATAAGCATTTAGGATATTTTCAGAAGTCAGACGAGTTTTGAAAGTGGATACTTGTCCGTATGCATAAAAAGGCGTAAACTTTTAGGCATTCGGTGCCGATATACAAGATGTGAAAGGTAGGGGCCACCCGATGACAATAGACAGGCTGAACCCGCTGGACCCGATCCAGCCAAAAAAGACCGGCGGAGCCGCGCGCACCGAGCGAACGAGCCGCAGTGACTCCGTCAGCCTATCCTCGGAAGCCATCGAGAAGGCGGAGATATACCGCGCCTTCGAACTGGCCAAGGCAGCTCCCGATGAGCGCAGCGCGCGAATCGAGCAGCTTAAAACCCTTATCAACGATCCGGAGTACCTGAACGACGCGGTGCTGAATGCTACCGCCGACAGGATACTGGATCAGCTCCTGTAAGGAGCGTTTGTGTAGGCTCGAGGGCGGAAGCATGCTTCCGCCTCTTTTTTTATCCAAACCCGGGAGGCGGCAATGGCCGATTTCCGATTCCATGTTCCGGCTGAATGTTCCATTGGCCAGGATGCAATTTTCAAGATACCACTCATGCTGGACCAGGGCCTGGACAAGGCTTTTATGGTGCTGGATCCGGACCCCAAGGACGCAGCGAACGCCGAACGCCTTATTACGGTGCTGGAAGGGCGCGGTGTTTCGGTCATACGCTACGACGAGCTTGATGGTCGGCCAACCGGCGTTTCCGTCGTGGAAGCCCTGGACATGGTCCGCGGAGCGCGTGCGCCGCTTATTATCGGAGCCGGCGGCATTAGGGCCCTGCATGTTGCAAAAGCCCTGTCTGCTTTAGCCCTGGACCGGGTAGGCGTAGAAGACTGGATGGACGGAAATGCTCCAAGCCAGATGAGTGTGCCGCTCATACTCATACCCACCAGCTACCGCGATCCATTCCTTCTGTCCGGCGGTTTGGTGCTTACCGATGGCCGCAACGGCCAGGCGGTATTTTTGCAGGCACGGCGTGGCATAGAAAGCGCCGTGGTGCTGGATCCGGGCATGATGAGCGCGCCGTCGGGTAAGGCGGCATCCGCGGCCATTCTGGATGGCATGATGGCTGCGGTGGAAGGCTATGTGTCGTCCCGTGAAAATTTCCTAAGCGACCTAGCGCTTGC
>CAZXQE010000202.1:0-1530 GCA_964643015.1 uncultured Gammaproteobacteria bacterium | reverse complement strand
GGTAAAGTCGATACAAGTACGAGTTGGGAACATGATACGGATATATTCAATAATGTATTAGTAAATGGCGGTTGTACTTTAACAATTGCGCCAGGGACAATAGTACGTATTCTGAATAGTAATAAAACGTTGCAGTTTAGAGGAAATCTTAAAGCAGTGGGAACCCCATCGGACAGCATCCACTTTACTAGCGAAGAGATAATCAAGAATGGCGGGCAGTGGGGGGCGTTGGAGTTTATCGGTGGCGGCAGTATTGATACCCTGAAGTATTGTGTCATTGAGGCCGCGGGATGCGAGATTGGCTATAGAAATATGTGGGCAATTCAAGCTAAAGATGGTGCACAATTATTTATGAGTCATTGTTCAGTACGCAAGATTGCGAATGTCTTCGATTGGCAATTTTCACATGGCATCGATATAGAAGGAAGTCAACTTTATTTGGATCATTCTGTGATCCAGGATATTGAGGGCGATGGCATATTCAGTAGTGCGTTCAGCCGTCTCGTCATTAAAAATAGTGAACTCAAGAGAGCTGGAGGGAATGGACTGAATGTTATCGTCGGGGGAGATACATGGTTTAAATCAATTATCACCGATAACAGACTAAGCGACAACAAGGGTTATGGATTACGGCTGCAGGTAGGTAGCGGTGATGGCGACCAATATCCCTCAATTAATGGAAACTCATTTTCCGACAATGGTATTCGAGACTTTGGTTTTAGCGGTAAAATAGACACGAAAGCCATTTGGGCAACCGATACTGATATCTTGGGCAATATTGACGTACACAGCGGTAATACACTAACAATATTACCAGGCAATACTATTCGCATAATAAATCCAGAATCATATTTGAATTTTAGCGGCAACTTGAAAGCGATTGGTACGCCATCGGACAACATTGTTTTCACAAGCGACGAAGAGGACAAGCAAGGAGGACAGTGGAGGTATATCAATTTTATCGGAAATGGCAGCAGAGACACGCTACATTATTGCATTGTCGAGGCAGCTGGAAGTGACTATGCAAGAGGTGATGAATATGGAATTCTGATCGATGGTGGGGCTCAGCTGCTGATGGGAAACTGCATAGTGCGAAAAATAGCAAAGGTTGTTAATTCATCGTCTTACAAATCCCATGGAATTTTAGCAAATGGCATTGGAAGCAAACTTGATCTCGATAATGTAAGAATCCATGAGGTGGAGGGGGATGGTATTCACAGTACTAGCAGCCAGTTGAACATTCGATACTGTGAGATCAGCGACGTTGGGGGTGACGGACTGGATATCACGAATGTCGGGGACAGCGGATTTGCATCGACAATTACGGAAAATCGCATCCATGACAATACTGAGTATGGTTTGCGCCTTTATGGCGGGGGGGGTAGTAATGATTTTTATCCAACATTTGCCGATAACTTGATAACCGAGAACGGCATAGGACCGTTTGCATTCTCAGGCTTCATTAGAGGCAATGCTTTATGGGAGTTGGACGCAGATCTTATTAATAACGCTACGCTGCTTACAGGAAGC
>CAZXQE010000201.1:0-1536 GCA_964643015.1 uncultured Gammaproteobacteria bacterium | reverse complement strand
ATCGCAAATGGCGAATTCCTCAGCTTGAAAGTTCCCGCACAGCGGGCATCTGGGTGGATAGACGATATACAGCAGGGACGCCGCAATATCGAAAAGAAAGGACATCGTGGCCTACTTCTTTCTGGGTCGGCTGGATACTTTCTTTTTCCGGCTGGCGGGTTTCTTTTTGAGCTTGGCAGATTTCGTACGTACCGACTTCGACTTCTTCGATTTCATCTTCGGCGGCCTTACCTTTATCGGCTTCTCCCTGACAGGCTTTGCGTCCGCCCACAGGCGATCGAGCTGATAGTAACTTCTGACATCCTTATGAAAGACGTGAAAGACTACGTCGCCATAATCCACGAGGGCCCATTCTCCGGCATCGAGCCCTTCAACGCCTATGGGAGAAAGGCCGTGCTCCTGCTTGACTTCGTCCCTCACCGAATGAGCCAGCGCCCGAACCTGCCTGTCGGAACCGCCGCTCGTGATGACAAAAAAATCGGTGAAGCTCGTAACCCCACGCAGGTCGAGAACGACTATGTCCATCGCCTTGTGATCTGCCGCTATTTTCGCCGCAATCCCCGCCAGTTTTTCTGATATCATTCAGGATCTCCAGTTTGAAAGATAATTGAACCAAGCTCCCTCATCAGCTCCTTCAAGCCGTCGTGCGTGACTGCCGATATCGGGATAATGCGGCCTTTGTGAATCTTCTTCAACTTATTTTTATAAAGCTCGTAGGCTTCCCTGGCTTCCGGGATATCCATCTTGGTTATGACGAGCACCTCGGGCCGCTCCATCATGAGATCGCTGTAAAGCCTCAGCTCGTCGCGTATGACCTTGTAACTCTTTACCGGATCCGGATACGCCGGATCGACCGGGTCGATCAGATGGACGATGACCTTTGTGCGCTCTATATGGCGAAGGAACTGTATCCCCATCCCAAGCCCTTCGTGCGCCCCTTCTATGAGCCCGGGTATATCTGCCATCACGAAGCTGCGTTCCGAATCGAGCCTCACCAGGCCGAGGCTCGGAACCTTGGTGGTGAAGGGATAGTCTGCGACCTTGGGCCTGGCATTTGAAACCGCGGAGACGAGCGTAGATTTGCCTGCGTTGGGAAGCCCCACCAGACCTGCATCCGCGAGCAGCTTCAACTCGAGCCTTATCTTCTTCTTCTCGCCGGGGGTGCCGGGCTCGGCATGGCGCGGAGCCTGATGCGTCGAAGTAGCGAAGTGCATGTTGCCGCGCCCCCCCTTCCCTCCGCTCGCGACGATAAATTCAGCTCCGTCGCTGTTGAGATCGAATAAAAACGACTCGTCCTCCACATCGTAAATTTCGGTGCCCACGGGAACCCTTATGATGAAATCTTCCCCCGACGCCCCGGTCATCTGCTTTCTGCCGCCGTTCTTCCCATCTCCGGCCTTGAAGGACCTGCGGTAGCTGACGTCCAGGAGGGTGGAAAGATTTTTATCGGCCCTGAGAATTACGCTTCCGCCGTCGCCGCCATCCCCTCCGGCGGGCCCGCCCTTGGGGACATACTTCTCCCTGCGGAATCCAACC
>CAZXQE010000200.1:0-1551 GCA_964643015.1 uncultured Gammaproteobacteria bacterium | reverse complement strand
TGCTCCCGTATGTTCCTCCGGCACTACAGTATTCGCTGTCGCAGGAGCGCGGCTTTGAGTGGCGCGGCGTGAGCCGGGAGGTTACCGCCCGCGACCTGATTCGCGGCGACGATGATAAACACAGCCGTGGGCGACCTGCGGAGCAGAGGGACGAAGCGGCAGAGTTTATCCGGGATATGCTGATGTTCGGAAAAGTCAAGGCTTCCATTATCTACGACAAGGCGAACCTGATGGGACTGTCCGAGCGGACTGTGAAACGAGCTAAAACAAAACTCGGCGTAAAAACATTTCAGGAGGGACGGGAATGGTACTGGGACATACCGGAAGCGGCACAGGACGGCGCTCAGGGTGCCAATATTCGCTAATGCCGTATTTATGGCACTCTGAAAGGCTCGGAGTGTCAGAGTGCCATAAAGCACATTTAAGAGAAATATGGCACTCTGAACATTCCAAATCCACGCAAAGCATGTGTTTATGGGCATTCCCGAGGTTTTACCGAAGCCGCCGTGAAGTTCAGGGTGCCAAAAATACCGAGCATCGTCAGGGTGCCAATATTCTATCGAAAGGAGGAAAACCAAATGCAGGACTTACACCAGAAACTTGAGCAGATGGACGAGGATGGCAAATTCCGCACGATTGCGGAACTGCCCCGCGCCGTAAATGCCAAGGCCGCTATCAGGTGCAGCGAGAGTGCGGACGCGCCGTATCTGTGGCAGGTGGTCAGCCGAAACAGCATCACCTATTTCAAGACGCTCCGTCAGGCACAGGATTTTTGCCGCGCCAAGGGCTGGTTGTAAAACGGCTTTTGCGCGAGAAAGGAGGTGAACAGCGTGACAACAAGACCGAAACTGAAACCAGAACTGGAACAGCACGCGCACTATCTTGACGGCTACAGACTTGCCTATGAGCATTTCGAGGTGGTAGATATTTTCCCGCAGGATAGTGATTTTGCCGCCATCATCATGCACGACAAGCGTCCTGATTCCGTCAAGCCGTGGTGTGTCCAATACCGTGGCGGCGGTCACTACTTCGGCACAAGAGAAGAATTAGACACATATTGCCACAGCCGTAAATTCTATTGAGCCGACATCTGCGAAAGGAGGCGAACCGGCAATGACTAACGAGGAATTATTACAGCAAATCCGCAATGGCGATGGCGATGACCGTACTCTGGCTGTGCTCTGGGAGCAAGTCCGCCATTTGTTCTATATCCACAGCGACGGCCTGTACCGCCGCCATAAAAACCGCGCCGATTCCTGCGGTGCGGAACGTGACGACCTTCGGCAAGTTTGTTGGTTCGCTTTCCTTGACACAATCAAGGCGTATAACGCTAAGCCGGATACCGAGCTAAACTTCAGTGCATTTATAAAACTCCATGTCAGGCGCAGGGTGTATGAACTGCTCGGCTATCGCACAAGCAAGCGTGAACCGCTAAACGACGCGGTCAGTCTTGACGCTCCGTTCCCCGGCAGCGAGGACGAGAAGATAACCATCGGCGATACCATATTAGACCCGTCAGCGGAAGCGCCGTTTGAGGAAATCGACGGCTCG
>CAZXQE010000199.1:0-1560 GCA_964643015.1 uncultured Gammaproteobacteria bacterium | reverse complement strand
GCTGCGAAAACAGCCGACCCAGGTAGGTGGCCGAGCTCTGTGGGTCGATGCCGGAGAGGGTAAGCTGCGCCAGTGATCCGTAGAGTTCATCCAGGGGAACTTTGAGGTTTTGGGCGGCAGGCAGAGCATTGCCGATAGCTGAGGCAAGGTTCTCGTAGCTCAGAACACCAAGATTGACGGCCTGGAACTGCAGATCGTATACTTCTGTGAGCTTAGATATGGGGAGCCCGTAAGAGTTGATGTTGGCCATGCCGGCCTGGATGGCGGTGTCCACACCGGTAAGGCCGGCAGAGGCCGCTTGTGCGGCAGTAGCCAATGCCGAGGCGGCATCAGATGCCGGCACTCCAGAAGAAACCAGATCGTAAAGACCAGCGGTCAAGCTCTCCATGTTGGCCGGGTTGACCATGGCGATGGCCTTGACCTCCTCACTAAGGGCTTTCATCCCGCTTGGGTCAAGGCTGGCGATGGTGTTGACGTTGGCCATCGCTGTTTCAAACTTTGCGGCATTGGTTACAGCAAGGCCGAGCGCGGCGGCACCGGCGGCGATGCCAGTATTGACCGCCGCTGCCAGAGTATCAGCGCCTTCTTTGACCTTTTTGTTTACGCTCGCAAGCTCATTGTTGAACTCATCAATGCCGCCAAGCTTGAGAACGGCCAATATGTCCGCGTCATTTACAAGGATGCTCATCAAACCACCTTTACAACTGTTCCGTCATCCAGGGTGAATACGTGCTTGACCTCACGTGCCTCTTTGGGCAGCCTCTTTTTGCCGCCCATTGCCTTGGGGATAGAATATATTCCATCAGCCTTGTATCCATGAGCATAAAGCAGTTTAACACCAAGTATATCGAGAGCGCGAAGAACGAAGCTTGGAAAATCATCATGAAAAATATCAGAAATAACCTGCTCTATGTCCGGGATGCTTGTCATCGATTCTATCAGCAGGGGCCTTCGTGCCGGGTGGTTCAGATCTTCATTTAAGGCCGGGTCGAACGGCCCGCGGTATCCATATCTGCGGGCTAGCCTCTCCCTGATAGACCACTCCGGATCGTGGCCCCTTACAAGTTTTTTGCCTTCTCTCCGGTCCTGGTAACTGCACTGGTCAGCCTGACCCATGCCTCAGACAGGGCGTTAAGGGCGGCGCCATCTGAACTGATAAGATCAATGATTTCCTGAAGTTCTTCCTTGTTGGTATAAGCAGGACTGTTGTCCTCGTTGCGGAAGTATTTTGGCAAGATCTCCCGCATCAATGACGATGCCGTAACGTTCAGCGCAACTGTGTCTGCCGCCGTCTTGTCCTCAACGTCTTTACCTGCCCGCTTCCGTTCTGCCCAATAGAGGGCTCGCTGATCGGCCCAAATTTGATAGGTGTCCTTGGCGGCGATGTAGAAGGTAACGACCTGATCATCAACCGGCAATTCTACCTTAATCCGGCGGGTCTCTTTTTTGTTTGCCGCCCTAATAATGTCTATAGACGAACTCATTGCACAAGCTCCCGTTTGTTTGGTTAAGCGAAAAAGGCCGGAGCGTCAACCCCGGCCTTTTGGTTTGGCTTAGGCC
>CAZXQE010000198.1:0-1561 GCA_964643015.1 uncultured Gammaproteobacteria bacterium | reverse complement strand
CTTTTGGCCGGAATGGTGATTGGCATGTCCAGTCTGGTTTCGAGCAAAATGAGGATTGCCCGCGTTCAGGGTGAGCTCTCGCGTCTGGTTTCAGCCATTGAGCTCTACAAAGAACGCTATAAGGTTTATCCGCCCGATAACCAGATGAAAGATGCCAACGGGCACTCTTTGCCGGGTTCCTCGGCCACCAATCAACTGGTTCTGGAATTGACCGGGTGTCTGGTTACCAATAATGCTTTTTCTTCTCCGTACATTCGCACCCCTTCGGGGGATTTCCATTTACTGACTTCGGCGGAAATGAAGCCGATTTTTGGCAATGCGGCTGACGGGATTCTCAACGCCTCTGAGAGGGAGTCAAAGCTCTGGAACTTCCTGGGAAGCTACAGCCAACGCAAGTTCGGAAGCCTGACCAACGCGAATCGGTCGGTGACTTTTGATATTCTCCGGGTTCCCGTGAATGCGCCTCTCTACCAGGCGGCCCTGGATAACCGGGGCAAGGCGTGGCGCAAAATGGGCGTCAATAACCCCTGGCATTACAATATGAGCGACCCGACCAATAATCCGGGCAAATTTGATTTATGGGCTGAGTTTCAGTTGTCGCGGCAAAACATGGTTAAACAGGACAGCCAGGGCCGCTATGTGGAATACTACGTGATCGGAAACTGGAACGGGATGAAGCCCGAAGTACGTAAAGACTATTTTTAAACGATTAAAGAAGAACTGACAGAAATTGATATGAGAATGATGACTGGAAAAAACAGAGCTTTTACGCTCATAGAGCTTTTGGTGGTAATCGCCATCATAGCCATTTTGGCAGGGATGACTTTCCCGGCGGTGACCAAAGCCAAGGCCAGAGTGAAGATTAAACAGGCGGAAATAGAGATCGCCAATTTGGTGGCTGCCATTACCCAGTATGAGAGCTCCTACGGCAAACTGCCGACGTCCAGGTTTACGACGGATAACTCGGGAGTTTATGATTTTACCTACGGTGTCTTTAACAACGGAGGAGCCGTTCAGCAGCCTGATGGCAAAAGCCCCTATTCAGCGGCGCTGCGTTTGGGCAATGGCAATAACTACACGAATAATGCAGAAGTGCTCGCAATCCTGAGGGATATGGAATACTACGCCTTCAGCAACGGTCCCGATGGGCGCACTCCCAATTACAACCATGCGCGCAATACGCGCAAAGAGGTTTTCCTGACGGTCAAAGACGGTTCCAAAGTGGCAACACCCTCCACGGTCGATCTTTATGGAACGTATCGTGACCCCTGGGGCAACCCTTATTTTATTTCGCTGGATTTGAACTACGATGACTATACGGTGGTTTGGATGTACGGTATGTCGCAGGTGAGCTCGGACCCCTCCAACCCCCGGAAGGGATTACAGGGGCTGGTCTACGTGCCTGAGTATTCTCTGCCGGCCAGTCCGGTTACGTTTGGCGTCAAGGCCAACGTTCTGGTTTGGTCTATGGGGCCGGATGGCCAGGCAAACCCGAATATTAAGGCAAACGTCGGTGTGAATAAGGATAACATCCTGAGCTGGAAATAGTATAGTTTAAAAG
>CAZXQE010000197.1:0-1564 GCA_964643015.1 uncultured Gammaproteobacteria bacterium | reverse complement strand
TATCACTCCGAACGGAGTAAATTCCTCCATCGTAATTCCATGGTCCCCACTCATGCCATTGGGTTTAAGAAACTCTACACCCGGTAGATTTTTAAGGCCCAAAAGCTTGTCTATTTTATGGTCTAAGCGGCCAATCTTTGTCTCCTCAAGCTCAATTTTTCCCCATTCTTCAGCATGAGTTGTCGTTAGCTTTTTGACGATGTTGATAACGGTATTTCGCCCGGCTAACCCCTTTGTTTGAAGCTGTTTGTAGGCAGCTTCCGCGGCAGTACAGGCTTCTGCAGCATCCTGAAAAACGCCATAGCACCGCTTGTTGGCACAAGTTGCCCGGCTAGAGTTGTCTTTGACGGCACTCACACCATCCAGTCGCGTGAGCACCTGTTCCACAACTTCCCGAATCAGTGCCTCATTTACTCCTGACCCACTACTCATATTCTATGGTTTTCTACTTTTTGGTTGTGTAGACTTTCTTGCCTAAAACATCTACGGTATCAACAATTCCAATAATAACGGCATCCACTGGCGCCTGCTTTAGCCCGGGGGCCAGCCTGGCTGAACTTCCCTGGCAGAAAAGAACTAATTCCCCTTCGCCTGCGCCCACGGAATCCACGGCAATAAACGTCATGTCCAGCTCTTTTAAAGAACTGGGACTCTTGTCGTCTGCAACCACTGGCCTCAACACAAGAAGTTTGCGGCCCTCCATCGCGGGGTCTTTTTTTGTGGCGACGACTACCCCGACTACCTGGGCTAAATACATAGCCTATCGGGCTGTTGTCGTAGCAGTCGTTTTGGTCGATTGTGGCAGTACAACTTGGATATCATCGTTAGGCGCGCAATTACGTGAGCGCTGATGACATCACCACCGGTGGATTTTACTGCGGCGACACCCGCATCCACAGCTGCCTGGACAGCTGCCACATCACCCAACACAACGGCTGTTACCATTGCATTTCCAACCTGCTTCATGGGACCGGCCAATTCTACATTAGCGGCTTTGAGCATCGCATCCGTGCCTTGTACAAGAGCGACAAGTCCACGGGTTTCCAGCATTCCTATTGCTTGTGACATAAATATTCTAATAAGTTAGTAGTTAATTTAATAAAAGGCGCTTTACTTCCCTTGCAATGACCAGCTCTTCATTGGTCGGGATTATGAAAATTTTGACACTAGAATCTGCCGCACTGATTTCCACCTCCACGTTTGATTTCGTGACAGCATTCTTTTGTCTATCAAGTTTAATCCCCAGATTATCGAGGTTCTCACAAATTTGAGCTCTCAAATGTGGGTTGTTCTCAGCAATGCCCGCAGTGAAGGCTATGGCGTCCACTCCGTTCATTTGGAAGATACAAGCACCTAACCAATGGCGAGCCTGCCAAACTAGAACATCAATTGCCAGCTGAGCATTTTTGTTGCTTCGACTCGCTTGTTCGGTTATCTCCCGCATGTCATTGTATCCGCCCGAAAGTCCTTTCAGGCCCGCTTCTTTGCAAAGAGCATGTTCAATCTGCTGCAAAGACAAGCCTTTCCGGCGCATCATAAACGGGATGGCAAAAGAATCTAAATC
>CAZXQE010000196.1:0-1572 GCA_964643015.1 uncultured Gammaproteobacteria bacterium | reverse complement strand
CCTTCCATGGCATTTTCTTTGTTGAACCTAGTGTTCGATTGAACTTGGAATGAAGGAGCTGTGCTCCTTCATTCATATTCCCGAACTCATAAAATACCATCCTTGGTATTTTATGAGTTTAGCATCCATGCACTTTTTATCTTGGAACGAAGTAGCTACGCTCCTTCGTTCTCATACCCTAACAAAGAAAATGCCTTCCATGGCATTTTCTTTGTTGAACCTAGTGTTCGATTGAACTTGGAATGAAGTAGCTGCGCTCCTTCATTCGCCTTCCCTAACTCAAAAAATACCTTCCGTGGTATTTTTTGAGTCTGACATCCATGCCAATTTAACCTTGGAAGGAAGCCTGCCGAAAAAGCAGGCTTTTTTTTTAAATTACCACAGATAGTGTCGTAATGTGTTCATCCATGAACACATTACTCACCGACTTTTGCTTCGTAAAACTCGCCAGAATACAGAAACTGTTCCGTTGCCGTCCCGGGCAATCATTAAAATTTCTCTCTTACCTTAAAGTTTTTACGCGCCTTTCTTATTAGCGTCCATTACTGGTTTAAATTTCTTACCCGTTTCCCTGTTCTTCTCTAACCTCTGTGATTGCGAAGCAACTGTGGCTGCGAAGCAGTCTGTGCGTCCTAAGCTCGAAGAGCTTTAGGACCTGTGGTTTTCTTTTCTTATCTCACAATACCCGCCGTCGAAGTAGCCTGGAAATACCAATAAGCATATTCAATTCTTCCTCTTTTCTACTTAGCGCCTTTGTGTGAGTTTGTCCTGAAAAATATGAGGATAAAAGATCAGTATCGGCGCTGCGACGTCTCGCGCCTCATCTGCGAAATCTGCGGATTATCTCCTGCACACAAGCACCATGGTACGGGCTTTTTCATTATACGGAGAAAAGTCAAAGTCGCCGTATATTTCGCAGCTGGTAAAGCCGCAGGCAATAAGCATCCTTTTTAATTCAATAGCTGAATACAAACGCTGAACAAAGACATGCTCCATACGATTCCCATTTTTATCTATCAAAATCCACCGTGATTTTAAGCCTTCCCAAGCTCCTTCTACAGAAAACTGAGTCAGCACGGTTTTCCCTGCACGCTCAAACCATTCGCCCTCTGTAAAATATTTTACGGCATTTTCCCTTGATAGGCACTCCATAATAAACCATCCGCCGTCTTTTACGGCTGAATGTATATTTTTAAGAATTTTTAAATCTTCATCAATTGTTTCGCAATAACCAAAAGAAGTATACATATTTATAACTGCGTCAAATTTTTTTTCACTGTTAAATGAACGTAAATCATTGTTTATTAAGGTAAGCGAAACCCCTTCATCTTTTGCGCTCTCCTGTGCAGCATCCAAATACGGCTGAATTATGTCGACCCCGGTTACATCCAAACCTTTTACTGCAAGTTCTACACTTATTCTTCCCGGTCCGCAGCCTGCATCCAGTACTGTATTGCCCTTAGATAAACCTGCTATAGCACAGATTGATTCTGCAACACTCTCTGCCTCTGCCCACCGTTTTGAATCAAACATAACAGGACCGTAATTAAGCCAGAACTGTTCATTTTCAAA
>CAZXQE010000195.1:0-1579 GCA_964643015.1 uncultured Gammaproteobacteria bacterium | reverse complement strand
CAGTTTTTTTGTCAGACAGCTGGTTAGATTGACTGGGGAAGAAATTAACTCTGTTAGACGCGAATTAACTAATTTAAAACAAATTGGGGCGGTTTTGAGTCAAAATAGATCAAATAAGTTGTTTTATTGGGCAAATTCGAAGTTTATATTTTTTAACGAATTGGCTTTGATGGGTTTTAAAAGTAAAAAATTTTGGACGGAGATTTCAAAGTATAATAATAAACAGGGTGGAATTTATAAAATCATTTGTTCACGTTCGTTTGTGTTTGACTATAGTCAGAGCGATATAGAAGAAAAAAGGGCAGATGAAATAGATATGGTGGTGGTAGGCAAAATTCAATTGGAAAAAATTTCTAAAATTATTAGCCAAGAGGAGAAAAAAATCGGCAAAGAAATTAATTATATGGTAATGTCAAAGAAAGAATTTAACTTGCGTTTATCTGGAAGAGAGCCATTTATGGTTGATTTCTTTTTAAAAGCCCCAATTACGATTATGGGTAATTATGTCTAGCAAAAATAGAAAGGTAATAAAAACGGGAAATAGTTTGGCAATCACTATTCCGGCAAAAGCGGCTTTTGAGCTTGATATAAAAGAGGGAGATATTGCCCAAATCAAGATCAACAGAAGCAAAGGTGTCATGACTTGTCTGTTTAGTGGGCATCCAAGACAATTGTCTCTTATCAATGGCAAAAAGACTAACTACAGTCATTGATCATTTTGGTGAGGATTTCTTTTTTATTTAGAGACGGATCTTGTTCAACTTTTTTGAACAATTGATCTAAAATTTGGCCAACTTTAGGTCCTGGGGAAATTTTCAAAATTTTCATCACATCATTACCATTTACTTTTAGATCTTTGACAGAAAATGGTTGTTTTTGGACCTCGATAAATCTTTTTTTAAGCAGCTCCCAGCGCCAGGAAGTTTCTTTGGCGCCACTACCAAGCCTATCCCCTCTTCTAAGGCTAATAAGATCATCTAAATAATCTGGAGTGACATGTCTGATTAATCTTCTAACTGATTTGTCTGTTTGTTTGTCATCGGCGGTAAACATATGCCATCTAACTAAGCGATATAGTTTATCTAATTGTTTGTTTGATAACTTCAGTCTTTTGCCAATAGATTTAGCTAGACGGCCACCAACTATTTCATGATTATAAAAAGTTGGTTCAGAATTTGGCCCGTCGGGAAAGTCGATAGTATAAGGTTTACCAACATCATGTAAAAGGGCGGCCAGTTTGGTAATAGGGTCAGTGGAATCACAATTGTCAAGACAAGACAAAGAATGTGTCCAAACATCGTAAATGTGATGACCTTTCTGTGACATATCAACACCCTTTAAAAGTTCGGGAATAATGTAATCCAAAAGGTGGCTGTCTTTAAGTAAGTTTAGACCTACAGAAGGTGTCTGGGTGGTTAAAATTTTTAAAAAATCATCTCTGATTCTTTCCATAGATATTTTTTCTAAAAGAGTGGCGTTTTTTTGGATTGAAGCAAAAGTGTTTTTTTCGATAGTAAAGCCGATTTGACAGGCAATCCGAACTGCTCTGATTAAACGGTGAGCGTCTTCTTGAAATCTG
>CAZXQE010000194.1:0-1581 GCA_964643015.1 uncultured Gammaproteobacteria bacterium | reverse complement strand
TGAGATCGTCCTGCTCAAGGGGATCCCGCTCTACTCGGTCTGCGAGCATCATATGGTGCCGTTCATCGGCAAAGCGCATGTCGCGTATATTCCGGCGAATAACCGCATCACGGGGTTGAGCAAGATCGTCCGGGTGGTCGATACGTTCGCCAAGCGCCTGCAGGTCCAGGAGCGGCTGACGACGGAGATCGCCGATATGATCATGCATAAGCTCAAACCGCGCGGGGTGATGGTCGTTATCGAGGCGGAACACTTGTGCATGAGCATGCGCGGGGTGAAAAAACCCGGGGTGCTCACGACGACGAGCGCCATCAGGGGGATCTTCCGCAGTAATCAGAAAACACGGGCCGAAGCCCTGGCACTGATCACCGGTTAACGGCGCGCCGGCGGGGTGCGCCAGGAGCGAGCGCGAAGGGGATGGCCGTACAGGCGCATGTGTTGTATACGGGAACGGTTCAGGGGGTCGGGTTCCGCTACACGGTCAGGGAATGCGCCAAGGAAAGCGGTGTGACCGGCTGGGTGAGGAACCTGTCAGACGGACGGGTGGAGGTCCTGGCCGACGGTGAACGGCAGGACCTGGAGCGGTTCCTGGCGCGGATACGGGAAAGCAGCATCGGACGCTATATTCATGACGCGGATATCTCCTGGCGCGTGATCGGCCGGGTGTCCGCGCAGTTTGAGGTACGAACCTGACAAACCGGAAGAGAGGTTGAGACCATGGCCGAACTGGTGATCGAGGTGCGTCATCTGAGCAAAACCTTCCATCGTATCGTCGGCGCACGGTCCCTTACCGCGGTCAAGGATGTGTCCTTCTCGATCGCCCGGGGGGAGGTCTTCGGTCTGCTGGGGCCCAACGGCGCGGGAAAAACGACGCTCATTAAACTGCTCCTGGGGCTGAGCCGTCCGACGTCGGGTACCATCACCCTCCTGGGGTCGCCTCCGACGGACGCTTCGGTCAGGCAGAAGATATCGTTCGTGACGGAACTGCCGTATCTGTATCGCAGTTTCAGCCCGCGGGAGCTCCTTTTTTTCTACGGGAACCTGTTCGGGTACGAGACGGAACTGATCGCCGAGCGTATTCCGTATCTGCTCATGATCGTCGGACTTGAAAAGGCGCAGGACCGCCGGCTCGTTCAGTTCTCCAAAGGCATGTTGCAGCGTTTGAATATCGCCATCGGTCTGCTCAACGATCCGGATATCGTTTTTCTCGATGAACCGATGCTGGGGCTTGACCCGGTCGCCTCGCGCGATATCCACAACCTGCTTATGCGCCTGCGCCGGGAAGGGAAGACGCTGTTCGTGACCAGTCACGTACTGCACCGGATGGGCGAATTGTGCGATACGGTCGCGTTCATGGTCGACGGGACCTTCGCGTGCATCAAGCGGCGCGAAGAATTCTCACAGAAGCGGCGCGGTGCGATCAGACTTATTATCGAGGGCCTGCCGCATACATCAGTCACGACACTGGACGAGTTCGTCCGGGGCAACGGCGGCAGGATCGCGGAGATGGGGCCGGCCGATGTGTCCCTGGATGACATTTTTGTGGAACTGTTCGGAGGGAAATCATGAGGAAGATCCGCG
>CAZXQE010000193.1:0-1586 GCA_964643015.1 uncultured Gammaproteobacteria bacterium | reverse complement strand
AGGCAGCTTGCAGCCCGCGCGCGCCTTCGTCGATCAGCACCAGTACGGCTACACGACCACTCCGGGCGTCGCCGAATATGGCGTCCCTGCGCTGACCGCTGCCAAACACGCATTCCGCCTTATGGCCGTTTTCCTGTAAACGCCGTACCAGCTCCATAGCGCTGTCTTTGAGGTTACAAAATGCCGCAACGGGCCGGGCCGTATCCTTTGCCAGTAGACCAAGTAAGAGCGGCAGTTTATCCGTGGCATCCACGAACCAGCTGCGGCTCGGTGCGGCTTTGGAGGATTCGCCCTCGTCGTTTAGGAACAATTTCTGCGGATCGCCGGCTATTTCCTTGGCCAGCATGCGCTCCGTGTGGCCAAAGCGCTGCGAAACAGCCAGCGTGCTGCGTTGCTCCTGCGGCATCAGGCAGGCAGTAATAGACACAAGGCTGGCTGCAAGCCCGAGGTCCACCACGGCATCCATATCCGGAACAAGCACAAGGCCGTACACCGATGCATCGATACGGCCGGATTGGGCACGATTCAGCATGGTTTGTAGCGGAGCTAGGAGCACACGAGCACTGGCATCGACAGAACCCGAATCCTTGCCGGCCGTCTCTACCGTAAAACTACCGGCGCTGGCAAAGGGCTCCAAGGCCCTAGCCAAGGCAGCCACATCCTGATCTCCCGCTGTTAGTATGAGGGCTTTTCCATCCGGCCTGGATACAAGCCAGCGGCACAATGCCGCCATAATGCAAGGCAGCGTATGTAGGCCCAAGTTTGCATGTATGCTTACGCTCTGGCCAGAAGCCGCAACCAGGGCCGAAAGGTTACGCTCGTGCACAAGCGCAGCTCGGTGCCCACCTCGTTCAAGCACGGAGGCTATCAACGTATCATCGTTTTGTCTAATTTCCATACCTATCAAACCCGCTTGCTTTCATGGTGATGAATGTACATTCGCAGGCTAACTATAGCGCACACAGGCAGCATTGTGAAGTTTAGGCATGCCAACGAAGCTGTTTAGTGTTACGAAGCTTTGGGATGGGCTACGTGCAAAGCTAAGCAAATGGGTACTCTTCGCTCATTATCCCAAAGCTTCGTAACACTAGCACCAAGCCGCCACAGTCGGCTTCTGCGCCACTCGCGTATAGATAAAACCTACACTATATAGACCTTTTAATACCTTGACGAATCCAAGCGTTCTTGCGAGAATCAATATGTCCAAAATCTTTAGACTGCCCCGCTCCATGCTCCGTTTTTGCGGATGCAGAAGCCGATTGGCAGCAACACGGCGCAAGGAGATATCATGGCCGATACCAAGAAGATACTGATACTCGGCGGAGGCTACGGCGGCGTATGGGCCGGGAAGATCCTGGAAAAGCGCTTCCGCAAAGACCCCACGGTGCAAATAACGCTGGTGGACAAGCGCCCATTCCACACGCTCATGACCGAACTGCACGAGGTGGCCGGCTGGCGCACCGAACCGGAATCCATACAGGTAAGTTTTAAGAAAATATTCGGCGCACGCAAAATCGACTGCGTGGTGGACGAAATCACCTCGGTCGACTTCAAGGGCAAAAAGGCAAGCGGAAAACTAGCCTCCT
>CAZXQE010000192.1:0-1592 GCA_964643015.1 uncultured Gammaproteobacteria bacterium | reverse complement strand
CTACTGTTTGTCACAGCGTCGTATCGGTCATGGAATTGGTTGTGAGATTGATGATAGTTATACAATGCCTCTATCATCAGTTCGGCGACCGTTCCAAAGCGGCGCGTTCTTAGTGCAAAAATACCATCGCGGAATTCTTTAACTGTGTTATTCATTTGGATTCTCCTTCTGTTGCTCGTTATAAGAATTGGTTGGAACACTTCTCTGCAACTCCATAATGTCGGCAAAATCACAGTCGAGCGTTCGGCAGATTTTAACGAGTATGGCGGTCTGGACATTCTCACCGCGCGTAATTTTCGCCATTGAAGTGGCACTAACTCCTGTGGCTTTCATTAAGTCCTTCTTTTTCATATCTCGGTCAATCAATATCTTCCACAGTTTTTTATAGCTAACGTCGCCCATTCGACACCACCTCTCTGACTTCTACAGAATATTCTATCACAATCGAAATCGTATCACAATAGATAAGTGTGCGTTTACGGAATTAAGTTTGCTCTTAAGTATGTGACCGCAGGGGCGGTATCAATCTTCACAGTCTTTGATTAGGACAGCGCGCTCGGCCTTTCGCGTGTGTTTTTCAAAAATCAAAAATCAAAAATCAATCAAAATCGAGGCGGGTGGGGGCGGTTACACCTCTACAGCCTTTCATTCTGGACAGCGGCGCGGAGCTTCGTACACAAAAACGCGGATTCAAACGGGTGATTAACCCGATTCCGAGCGAAAACTCATGTAAAATCATGTGATTATACGATAAGAACCAGAAATAGACAGTACAACAATACCGGGAGAGCCAATATCAACTCTCCCGGTATTGTCATTATGCGATTTTTCTATCTGGTTACGGGGTCTTAATCTGAATAACCTTTACTGCCTCCGGGCGAATGAGCTTGCCGTCAAGGAATTCATAGGCTAAGTACCCAAGCTGGTCGAGGGCGGCGAACTTTTCGGACAGGGTTCGAACGCCAATGGGACTTCTGCCGATAACCCAATAATAGCTGAAGTCACCGAAAGCGATGGGCTTTGCACCGGCATCCGCATCCGGCATAAATTCGGATACAATAACTTTCTTGCCCAGAATGGTATCATCGCTGTCACGCCAGAGGTAGTTTCCGGCGGTGTCCTTGAGGGTGCGCAGGGAAAGGGCGGTTGTATCGTTCATCAGCCAGACGGCGTTTTTACGGTATTCCGGCTTTACAGAGAAGTACAGGGAGATAACCTCATCGTAGCTGATTGCATCGATGGTGGCGGCAACATCTGCTCCACCCGTGGCATTCAGGATGCCTGTGGGCATTTCAGCGCCGTTGCCGTTGATAAAGGCGTTGTCCTCGGCCCTGCCGAAGTTCTTGGCAAATCGGTTGATGAGATAGTTCTCAATATCGAAGCTGGCGTCATGTATGAAGGCCGCATCCATTTTTACCAAAGCTGCCAGTTTCCAGCTGTCCACGGTATTTATGTTGAAATCCTCAATACCATCATAAATGGGTATGGCATCATTTTCTGCTACCCACTGGGCAAGGTCACTGCTGTCCTTGGCGAAAATACGGTAACCGGAGCCGTATGCCTTAATAACAGTACCAATACCGCGGAACAGG
>CAZXQE010000191.1:0-1595 GCA_964643015.1 uncultured Gammaproteobacteria bacterium | reverse complement strand
CACCCTGCCGTCGCGCTATTCGTCGGAAGGCTCGGTACGCCACAGCCAGGAGTTGTGCGACAATCTGGGCTGCCCCCTAAAGAATATTTCCATAGAAAAGCCCTTTGCGGCTTTTCTGGAAACCTTAGCGCCTGCCTTTGCAGGCAGGGAAGCGGATTTAACAGAAGAGAACCTGCAGGCCCGCATACGGGGCGATATACTCATGGCCTGGTCCAACAAGTTCGGTGCAATGCTGTTAACCACCGGCAATAAAAGCGAGCTTGCGGTTGGTTACTGCACCCTGTACGGCGACATGTGCGGCGCTTTGGCTCCCATCGGCGACCTGCTAAAAACCGAGGTGTTTGCCCTGTCCGAGCGCATGCACGAGCGGGACGGCACCATGCCTCGTTCCATTATTGACAAGCCGCCCAGCGCAGAGCTTAGACCAAACCAGCTGGATCAGGATTCCCTGCCGCCCTACGACAAACTGGACGCTATTTTGCGGCCTTATATCGAGCAGGATGCCGACGCTACTGCTATTATCGCCATGGGCAACGAAGCGGAGCTAACGAAAAAAATACTGCGTATGGTTGCCCGCGCTGAGTTTAAAAGGCGGCAAGCGGCTCCTGTTATCAAAGTATCGCCCCGGCCCTTCGGGATAGGTAGGCGCATGCCCATGGCCAGAAAGCCGTACGAGGCGGAATGAGATCCAGACTGCACATGACTGTGGCCGCCTCGATGCTGGTGCTCGGCTTGGGCGGAGTTGTCGCCAGCCTAAGCCTGGCGGTGCGGCCCAAAGTGCCTTCCGTGGCGCTTCCTTTGGCAAGCGAGCATGCACAGGAGCCACAAGCCCAAGCATCCAGAAGCTACCACCTGGTTGCCTGCGGGGATATTCTCCTGTCGCGAACGCCGGGTAAGCGAGCCGCCGAACACGGTTTTCGCTACCTGTTTGCCGGTGCCCGCAAAATCCTTGAAGGCTCGGACCTGGCCTTTGCAAACCTGGAAACGCCGGTTTCATACCTGGGAGAGCCATGGCCCGGAAAGCCGCCGGTGGTTACCTTCCGATCCGATCCGGAATCGCTGTACGGCCTTGCATGGGCTGGCTTTGATGTTGTGTCGCTGGCCAATAACCACATGAACGACTACGGCCCCCGCGCCCTGGAAGAAACGCTGGCGTTTTTGGATCTTTTGGGCGTAGCCAGGACAGGCGCGGGCATGAACCTGGATGAAGCGCGTAAGCCGGCTGTTCTGGACCGGGACGTTAAGCGCTTTGTGTTTCTTGCCTACGCCGAGCCTATATGGAGCGCCCGCGGAGCCAGGGCTGATGCTCGTTCCATGCGCGTAACGCGCGCGGAGCTACTCGGCCACGGCACAAACATCCAGCTGGGTTTTTCCCCGGACAGCGATGACGGAGAGCGTTCGCCTGCAGGCCTTGCTCATGCTTCGATAGCGGATATGCAGGCCGATATGGAAGCGGCTAAACGGGAACTGCAACCAGACTACCTCTTTGTGTCCGTGCATTGGGGCGACGAGCACCAGCATTATCCGACTGCTGCCCAGCGAGCCTTTGGACGGGCTGCCATAGACGCAGGAGCGGCAGCGGTGCTTGGTCATCA
>CAZXQE010000190.1:0-1599 GCA_964643015.1 uncultured Gammaproteobacteria bacterium | reverse complement strand
AACCGTCGGCTCGTATTCAGACTTGGACGAACTGCGAAACCTGACCATAGGTTCCGGCGACGGTTCATACATTTACCTGAAAGATGTAGCCACCATTAGCCTGGAAACCGCGCCGCGCACCGTTCGCGTACGCCAGGGCGGAAAAGACTATGTGATGCTCGATGTCCTTAAACGGGACGAAGGCGACACCATAGAGATAGCCAAAGGCACTATGGCTGTATTGGACAGCATCAATGCGGAAACCGGCGGCATGATACGCTACTCGGTTATATCCAATCAGGCGGAAACCACGGAGCGTTCGCTGGCTACCGTCATCAACTCTGCAGGCACCGGCCTTTTGCTAACCATACTGGTGATACTGTTGGTGCTCCACGACATACGGGCAACAATCATCATATCGCTGTCCATTCCGCTATCCGTATTGTTCGCCGTGCTTGGCCTGTGGGCAACGGGCCGGTCGCTTAACCTGTTGTCGCTGTCCGGCATGACCGTTGCCATCGGCATGATTGTGGACAATTCCATTGTAGTGCTGGAAAACACCTACCGGCATTTCCGCCAGTCCGGGGACAAAAAGCAGGCGGCGCTTAAAGGCGCTGGCGAGCTGGGCGGGGCCGTGCTTGCCAGTACCAGCACCAGCGTATCGGTCTTCATTCCGCTTTTATTCCTTACCGGCATTATAGGCGTGATCATGAACGACCTGTCCCTTGCCATCGTGTTTGCGCTGTCCGCTTCTGCGCTGGTTTCCGTTGTGGTTGTTCCGTGGCTGTCGGCCATCATGCTCAAGCGGCCAGAAGATCAAAAAAAGCCGCGCTACCTTATCAAGCTGGAAGCCGGCATCGACGCATTCCTGGTCAGGCTGGAAGGCTGGTACATGCGCGGGCTTGAGTGGGTGCTGAAAAACAAACTCTTTTCCATGGTATGCGCAAGCTCGCTGTTTGTGGCCAGCCTGTTCCTCTTGTCTATCCTAAAAATCAACTTCCTGCCGCCCACCGACACCGGCGAGTTTGAAATACATGTGAAAACCCCATCGGGCTATACCCTGGAAAACACCATGGCAAAAATAGATGAACTGGATGCTCTTGTTACAACCATGGTACCGGAAATAGAAGCTGCGGTTTTTTATGTAGGCTCTTCCAGCGCGCTTACCATGACCGACGCGCCCAACCAGGCTTTTGGCCGAATACGGCTGGTTCCAAGCCAGGACAGAAAGCGCACCGTACACCAGATCATGCCACTTGTGCAGGAAGCGCTGTCTACAGGCTTATCCGACTGCGATATAACCGTGCTTAACGGCGGCTTTGATTCCCTCCTTGCTCTTGGTACTGGCGGCCAGGGCTACCAGATGGAGATTTTCGGAACCGATCTAGACACGGTAAGCGATGTAGCGCGCACAGCCCGGAGCATACTTGCCCTAGATCCGGACGTATTCAAAACGGATATTTCCGTACGAGCGGACGACGAGCTCCTTATAGCGGATCTCAGCCAATCCTATATGGGCGCCTTGGGCATAACACCCTACGAGGCAGGCGTTACCGGCCGCATACTGTTTGGCGGCATGAGCGCAGGTACGTTACGGGTAGACGACAACGACTACCCTAT
>CAZXQE010000189.1:0-1599 GCA_964643015.1 uncultured Gammaproteobacteria bacterium | reverse complement strand
AGAAGTTGAAATTGGTAAGGGTGCTTGTTTAAAACCAGGAAATGATACGGCGGTACTGACTATTGGAACAATGGCAATTCCGGCGGCCCAAGCCATTCAACAAGTCGAAAATGGAAGCAATTTATCAATTGCGCACTATGATATGCGTTTTCTGAAACCGCTTGACGAAGCGTTGTTGCATGAAATCGGCAGAAAGTATAAACAAATTATAACCATTGAAGATGGTGTTATCAATGGCGGGTTTGGTTCGGCCGTACTTGAATTTATGGCAGATCATGGATATGCTGTTCAGATAAAAAGACTGGGAATTCCCGATACTTTTGTTGAACATGGTTCACCGGAGGAATTGTATGCAATGCTGGGGCTGGATGCCACAGGTATCGTGCGGACAATGGAACAGATTTTCGAACTAAAAAAAGCCGAGAGATTTACCATTTAACCATTTATGATTTACGATATTAAGGCTCAGGCTCAAACAAATTGTAAATAGTAAATCGCTAAATTGTAAATTAATTGTTTTCTATTACAATTATAAAAACAAGACAATGAGAATTATTATTGCCGGAGCCGGTGAAGTCGGCACTCACTTGGCAAAACTGCTCGCAAAAGAGCATATCAACATCACCCTGATGGATCAAGATCCTTCCAAACTAAAAGATCTAGATGCCAATTACGACATGATGACGAGGGAAGGAAGTCCGACTTCCATTCAGGATTTACAGGATATCGGCGTGAAAGATGTTGATCTTTTCATTGCCGTAACCCCGTATGAAAGCGTGAATATCACTTCCTGTATGATTGCAACGAACTTAGGTGCTATAAAAACCCTGGCCAGAATTGATAATTATGAATATCTGATGCCTAAAAACAAGGAGTTCTTCCAAAAACTGGGTGTAGATTATCTGATTTATCCGGAAAGACTGGCATCGAAAGAAATTGTGGCAGCGCTGGAAACTACCTGGTTAAGACAGAATCTGAGTTTCTGCAACGGTGAACTTATTCTGCTGGGTATCAAGGTACGTGATAATGCCGTGATCATCAATAAAAAATTCATGAGCGGTTTCTTCGATCACCGTAAATACCGGATTGTCGCCATCAAACGCAATAATGTTACCATCATTCCCGGTGGCGCTGATGAGATACAGGCCAATGATATCGTATATTTCATTACCCGCCCTGAAAATGTGCCTTTTGTAAAGGAGCAGGCCGGCAAAGTCGACTATAAAATTAACAGCGCTATGATTATGGGTGGAAGCCGTATCGCGCAGAAAACCGCACAAGCTCTGCCACCTCATATCAGCGTAAAAATATTAGAAAAAGACCGGGAGAAAAGTTATCTGCTTGCCGAAAAATGTCAACGTGCTCTGATTATAAATGGAGATGCCCGGGATTTAGACTTGTTAAAAGAAGAAGGTATTCAGGATATTGATGCATTTATTGCGGTAACATCAAATTCTGAAGCCAATATCCTGGCTTGTCTGGCCGCCAAACGACTCGGAGTAAAGAAAACAGTTGCTGAAGTTGAGAACATCGATTACATCATGTTAGCAGAAAGTATGGATATCGGAACGGTAATCAATAAGAAAATGATTGCTGCCG
>CAZXQE010000188.1:0-1600 GCA_964643015.1 uncultured Gammaproteobacteria bacterium | reverse complement strand
AGTCGATGCCGCCGGTTCCGGCAGCGGCCTTGTACTCAGGCGTGTAGTCCAGATCCACCTCGCGGCCGGTGGCGTCCATCAGCCGGCCCCGCAGCCAGTAGCGGCTGTTGTTGCCATACACCCACATGCCGACCGCCGTCGGCACGCCTTCGAGCGGAAGCGGGGAGAAGGTGGGGGTTCCGTCAGCCCCGGCAGGGCCGGCAGGCCCGGCTGCCACACCGGCGGTGCCGGTGCCGTCCTCGGACGTTGGCCGGAAATCATACCACACGCGGAGCAGTCCGTCCC
Organism: uncultured Gammaproteobacteria bacterium; assembly: GCA_964643015.1. GTDB lineage: Bacteria > Patescibacteriota > Patescibacteriia > Patescibacteriales > Patescibacteriaceae > UBA1359. The sequence goes on along the minus strand of CAZXQE010000188.1, from coordinate 1,315 downwards.
CAAACAATGCCAGTTCCGGGTCGACAAACGCCCGGGCCGCGCTTCCCCGTGCCTTGATGGCGGCAGCCGCCCACACAGGCGGTGCCTCGAACTCCTCGACGGGCAGCGGTTCTCGGGCGACCGCGACAGGAATCTGCGTCTGCGTGCCGCCCCAGCTGACCACGAGCTGGCCGGTGGCGCCCGGTTCCCCGGTCACGGTCACCACACCTTGCGGTGTGACGGTTCCCACATGGGCATCCAGTTGCCAGACAAAGCTGGCATCCACCCCTGCGACTTCCACCGACTCCAGATAGCCGACAGCCTGCAGATCCACGGATTCTCCCGCCGCGAGCACCACGGAGGTGGCGGACAGGCGAATCTCGGTCAGGTGATCCGGCACGATGAAGGTGGCCTCTCCTATTGCCGCGCCGGCCATCGCCGACACCACATGCAGCCCGACGCCACCGGTTACGGTCATCCGACCGTCGGCGCCAAACACACCGCCGGTGGATGACAGGTTGAGTCCTCCGGGCACGGCGGACGCGTGGTAGGCCGTGTCGGTTGCCAACACCCTGTAGGAGACCTCCGCGCCCGGCAGCAGGTATTGCCGATCCGGATACAGATGCAGCATGGCGGCCGCAGCCGCCGGCTGCATGCCGGTCTGCGGATCGGGCGTCATCTGCGGCAGCGCGCGGCTGGCCACCAGCAGCGCGTTGGAAATTTTTCGTTCCGTTCCGTCGGAAGGCCGGTTCAACAGGGTGGGCGACACCTCGCCGGGCATGCGGGCCACCGCGGTGGAGGAGCCGCCGCCATCGAGCACAAGGGCGTCCGTACAGCCCATCTGCAGCATCAGGGCGGCCCCTTCGGCGTGACTGATGCCGTTGCTCCAGGCGGACTGGCGTCCGTCGGTCTGGAGCAGCACAATGCTGCCGTCCGCCTTGCGGCCCGCCAGCGTCACCGGATTGACATTGGTTGTGCTGAGTTCCGGAAGCGGCCGGCCGTTTTCGAGCAGGCGGTACAGTCCGCCCAGCGCTTCGGTCACCCCGGTCCATGCCGCGGCGGGATCCCTGACCTCCAGCGCAACGGCATCTCCCGGCACATATGTGCGCAGGGCCTCATATTCCGGTGTTCCCGCCCTGGCGGACAGCACCACCTGGTTTTCGCCGATGGGCGTTCCCTGGGTGTCCGTCCGAACCTCCAGCACGGTGCCTTCGACCCTGCTTCCAATGAAAAACTTGGAAGACGCGGCCTGCACCACCACGTCCACGCCGGGCTGGGAGGATCCGGCCGCATATCCATAGGCGATGTTGTAGGCATAAATCCCGGAAGCGCCATG
>CAZXQE010000187.1:0-1608 GCA_964643015.1 uncultured Gammaproteobacteria bacterium | reverse complement strand
TATCTTTTCGAAGATGAGGCCAAGAACCGAAGCATTGATCAGGTTTTTATTGTCTTCCTGAATTTCGCCCGATCCATCGCTGCTGAAATCATATGCGTCGAGAAACTCAAACAGATATTCAAGCGTATTGATTTCTTTTGCTTTCGAATATCTGTCGTTGCGCTTCAATACTGAATTTGCGATAAGTGGCAATGTGACCTCATCGCTTAGATTGCTGATGAAAACCGATTGTTGCTCAATTTCGGATGTTTCAAACAAAGAGCTGTTGAGATAGGGCACCCTTGCAAAACGCGCCTTAACTCTTGCATTGCGCTCATCGGGCAGTTTTGCGAGCACACTGAAAAACAACTGATTCAGTTCATCGAAGCTTCCGATTTTGTCAATGCTCAGAAAACGGAATTCCGCATTGCCCTTGTGATAGGACAACATTTGGGCTTCGTGCAATTTCAGAAATAAAATGCGGTTGATCCATGTAATGCAGAGTTCGAGCCCCAGATTGAACATCCGTTCATCGTTGCTGTCACCAAACCGTGACGGGTTCGGTATATAACTTAGTTTGTCAAGATTGTCAATTTGCGCAATAGCGTTTTCGAGCAACGATCCTGCATCGCGGTCCTTCTCCTTTTTGCGTGTAATGATTTTTTTGCTCCCATCTTTTATTTCGGTCAGCCCGATGATGTGAAGCAATTCGTTATAAAATGCCTTGTTCAGGCTGTTGCTGTCGTTCGAAAAAGGTTTTTTAAGCAGATGCTCCGGCGAAAATATTTTCTGCAGAGCAATCAGTTTGTTGTCGTCGCTAATTTCTGTATTTCGTAAAGGCTTCTCGTAATCTGAAATATTGAAATAAGTAAATGCAACAATTTCTTTTACGGCTTCTATAGCCGGCTGTGCAACTTCCCTGTAGAAAAAGTCGGTTTTGTTTCCGCCCAGTCGTCCGGCCTCAAAGTCATTGAAAAGCTGCACCAGCTTTTTGTCGCTGGCGAATAGTTTTTCGAAAAGTTGTGCGTCGAAAATATACCATTCAAAAATGTCGGTTGCAATGAGATATTTCAGTTCAAGATTGTTCAGCGTAATGCGTTCTCTCAGATAATACAGCACCAGTTCCTGCATTGCCTTTGCATTTACGTTGTCGGACCGCAGCATTTCGGTTTTGTTTCCGGGCTTTTTGGTTTCAACAATAACGCCGACCGGGCTTTTGGCATCCTTGCCGTTGTGGATCACAAGGTCGTTTCGCCCTTTGGTATTGATAAAATGCTTTCCGGAATAATAGGTTGTATCCAGAAATTTATTCAGCAGCGTCTTGTGAAACTCTTCAGTCTCCGATTCATTGCAGTCATTGAGCAACTGAACCAGGTTGTTTTTAAAAAGTGTTATATCACTCCGCAGCGGTTTCATTTTCAGAAACGCTTTATTCAATGCTTTGCGAGGCGTAAGTATATTTTTGTCAGACATTGTAATCAATTAATTCAAAATCCATATTGTTCAGGCAAATTTACTCTTTTTCAATTCATCAGGAAAGGAAATATAAACATAATTGAACCGGAAATTTTTCGAGAAGCACCCGTTTTAATTCAAATTAACCAGGAAATATTCAATTTGAATTCAAAT
>CAZXQE010000186.1:0-1628 GCA_964643015.1 uncultured Gammaproteobacteria bacterium | reverse complement strand
ACTTGCTTCAAAAGAGACTAAACAACTCGCCGCGGAAATAATCTGGATTCTGTATCTATTTCCTTCAAATATTGGCTGCAAGAAAAAGGTCGAGAACATATCAAAGGTTTGGAATTGGTCAGGAGAATTACTAGATAAATCCAACGCGTTACTAGCCGGGAACGTTATGGATGGGATAGGTTCCGGCGGACCGGGTTTCAATAACCATTTCTGGCGTGAGTTTCTTTGTGCGATAGTGTTAAGTGATGAACTTGCAAAACTTGACTTACAATCACGTACCAAACTTTTTGAGACTGGTGATTTATTTGCGACCTGGATAGATAATCTTGAAGTAATGGAAGGGCGGCAATTTCGGCACATGATTTTGCATTTGCTCTTCCCGAATGATTTTGAGCGTATATCATCCCGCGCGATGAAAAAGGAAATACTCAATGGATTCGACTATACATATGACGAGACTAAAACAAATATACGACTAGAAATAGATCGCGTCTTACGAAACCTTAGAAAAGAGATTACCCCAAGCGTCGGAAGACCTGATTTCGAATTTTGGGATCCGGATATTATCGTTCAATGGAAACCTAAAGACGAAATTGTTGAGAAGAATGATAAGGCTAGTATTCTGAAATCTTCATCGCAAGTTATAGAGGATATCGCCAGCGGTCTTAATTTTTACGTTGTAGGAGCCAGTTGGGATTCGGGTGATAAAGTTAATGAATTTGTAGAATCCGGTATTTGGATGAACGGGTATACCGATAAGTATCTTGATGTTGTAAAAGGGGTATCTGTTGGGGACCGGATTGCAATTAAAGCCGCTTACAGACAAAAAAAGGAACTTCCTTTTGATAATCGAGGAAAAGATATTGGAATCATGCGAATTAAAGCGCGTGGTACCGTTATTGAAAATACCGGAGATGGAAGAAGACTAGTAGTTGAATGGGAAGAGGATTTTACTCCATTTAATATTTACGGTTATGTCTGGCAGCCGACCATCAATAAATTAAACGCAGAGAAATACCCCTATGTAATAGATTGGATATTCAATGACATACCTGAACCCCTCGACGAGCTCACGAGTTTATGGTGGGGTGACAATGCACAGCAAAATCTCTCAACAATTACACCTTCTACATCGGATGCAGGATATGAATATACACCTATAAATCGTATTTATTATGGACCGCCGGGAACAGGGAAGACATATAAGCTTCTTGAAGAATCAGGTATTGACCGAATGCCTCTATATTTACAAAATGATCGGACCGAAGGAAAGCGCTGCCTTGAAGTTGTAACTTTTCATCAAAGTTATTCGTATGAAGATTTTATTGAGGGACTGCGTCCTGTAGTTGTAAACAAACTCGTCTCATATGAAGTACGTTCAGGAGTATTCAAGAATCTTTGTATGCGTGCAAAAGACAATCCCGATATGAATTATGCCATCTTCATTGATGAAATAAACAGAGGAAATGTAAGCGCCATATTTGGCGAGATAATTACATTGATTGAGTCAGATAAACGCTGTCGATTTACTGAAGAAGGAGAACTTGTCATGTCTGTTCCAGGTACGACAATTCGTTTACCAGTTTCAGGCGATGAATTTGGAATACCTTGCAATGTGGATATTTATG
>CAZXQE010000185.1:0-1631 GCA_964643015.1 uncultured Gammaproteobacteria bacterium | reverse complement strand
TACGATGAGCCCTTTTGTCAATACAGCTTTTTATAAAAGATCAGTGGGCAGCCTTCTTTGTTTATGCCGTTAGTACATCAGAAAATTCTTCTCGCTTTGTGAATGCCGCATAGTACATTTCATCCGGGGTCGCATAATCCAGAGATTGATGAAACCGTTCTGAATTGTAAAACAGCATGTAGCGTTTGACGCCCTCTTTCAGGTCAGTCATTGTTTCATAGCCATTCAGATAAATGTCTTCGTATTTTATTGACCTCCAAAATCGTTCAATATAAATATTGTCTAATGCCCGATTTACTCCGTCCATGCTTATTTCAATATTGTGATCAGTCAGAACCTTGATAAACGCATCGGAGGTAAATTGACAGCCCTGATCGGTGTTGAAGATTGCTGGTATGCCATATTGCTCGAGAGCTTCTTCCAAGGCGGCTATGCAGAACTCAGAGTCTATAGTGTTTGATAATCGCCAGGCTAAAATCTTTCGTGTGTACAAGTCAATAACCGCGGCTAAATAGACGTGTCCACCAGCAAGTCGAATATAGGTGATGTCGGTCGCCCATACCTGATTCGGGAAGCTGATGTTCTTTCCCCGAAGCAGATATGGATACTTTTTATGATACTTTGCAGCTATCGTTGTCTTTTTCCCAGGGTAAATCGCTCGTAACCCGGCCCGCTTCATGATTAACCGAACCTGTTTCCGGGTTACTTTCATATCTGCCAATTCCTCTGCTACCTTTCTGTAACCATAAAATGGCCGCTTTTGTAACACTTCCAGAATGGCAGTAAGAATCGCGATCGATCTTTCATCATCGGTTTGTCCGGGAACGTAATAATACGCTGATCGACTGACACCCAGTAATTCACATTGCTTTATTATCGAAAGTTGCTGATTATCAGGTTCTATAAGTCCGGCTCGCTGCCGTATACTTGCCGGTATTTTTTTTTTAGGAATTCTTTCTCGACTTGCAAAATACCGATTTGCTTGTACAAGGAATCAATCTTGACTTCAAGCGATTCCTCCCTTACCTGTTCCTTCCCTTTTTTTTCAAAGATCGTTTCGGCATTCTCAATAAGGTCTTTTTTCCATTGAGCTATCATGTTCGGATGCACTTGATAAGTTACCGACAATTCCTGGAGAGTCTTTTCTCCGCGCAACGCTTCTACGGCGACCTTTGACTTAAACGTCTTGTCATACTTCTTTCGCATACCTGACTGTAGCCTCCTTTTGTTTTCGTCTCAAGAAGGGCCAGTCCACTGTATTTTCATTAAAAGCGTGTCCGAATATCTGGGCTCATTATAGTATGCAGTAGATGCAACAACTATTGGACTTTGTATGAAAGATTTTCCGTGGGCTAAATTCAGATCAACAAAAAGCGGTATAAAAATCCATGTAAAATATGACATCGGAGAGTCAGTACCTGAGTATTTGTTTTTTACAAATGCAGAAGAGCATGAGAATAATACGCTTGGAAAAACGAAGCTTAAAAGTGGGGATATCGTCACCTTTGACAGGGGATACAATAATTACACCCAGTTCTCTGAATTTTGCAATAATGGTATTTATTTCGTTACTAGACTTAAAGATAATGCAGACTACAAGGTTATAAAAAGAAGAAAAACACGTACTAAAA
>CAZXQE010000184.1:0-1643 GCA_964643015.1 uncultured Gammaproteobacteria bacterium | reverse complement strand
GGCAAGGTCCGCGACGAGATTCTGGAAGCCTGGGCCGAGGCAAAGGCTCAGTGGTCTCTCTTTTCGATGCGCCGCGCCCGCGAGGACGCCAAGGATGCCTACGGCACGAGCCGCACACGCCAGTCCTGGATCATCCCTTTTCTTTCGCTCCTCGGCTACGAACTGGAAAACGCCGCAGCCGTCGAGGTTGCCGGTAAAAGCTTCGCGATCAGCCACCGAGCCGCGGGCCGCGTATGCCCGGTTCATATCGTAGGCTTCAACGAAAGCCTCGACAAAAAACGTGAAGGAAGCTCTGCATCGGGAAGTCGAGCCAGCCCCCACAGCCTCGTGCAGGAATACATCAACCTTTCCGACACCCTCTACGCGCTTGTAACCAACGGTCTCACAATCCGCCTCTTGCGCGATTCAAGCCGCCTCATCAAGCTTTCGTACCTTGAGTTCAACCTGGAGCGGATCTTCGAGGAAGAACTCTTCTCCGACTTCGCGCTCCTCTTCCGCCTCCTCCATATCAGCCGCTGGCCCGCCGACGCAGACTCGGCCTCCGAATGCCTCCTTGAAGTCTATCATCAGGACAGCCTTGAAAACGGGAGCCGCATTCGCGGAAAACTTTCGGGCGCCGTCATCGACGCAATCATCTACTGGGCCGACGGTCTCCTCAACCACTCCGATAACCGATCTCTCCGTGACCTGGTCCGCTCCGATCCTTCTGCTCCGCGCCTCCTGTACGACACCCTCCTCACGCTGGTCTACCGCGTGCTTTTTCTCCTCGTTATCGAGGAGCGCGACCTGACCCATCAGGAAGGCGCCGACGCGGACTTGAAAAAGCTCTACCGCGACTATTATTCCCTTTCGTCCATCCGCGAGCGAAGCCGCGCCGTCTGGAGCGAGGAAGGCCGCTTCTCGGACTTCTGGGCCACGCTCATGGACTGTTTTTCGCTCCACGAGGACGGCGAGCGCGCCGCTCTCCTTGCCCTCAAGCCGCTTGCCGGCGACCTTTTCTCCGATGATTCCTTCGCCCTTTTCCGCGGTCTTTCGATGGACAACGCTTCCTTCGCCCGCGGCCTCACTATGCTCGATTCCTACGAAGACGAAAAACGCGGAGTGCCGGTCCGGGTCAACTACGCGGCGCTCAACGTGGAAGAGTTCGGTTCGATCTACGAAGGCCTTCTCGACTTCGACGCCCGCATTCACGAAGCCGAAGGCCGCTTCCATTTCGGTTTTACCTCGGGCGACGACCGGGGCAAGAGCGGAAGCCATTACACTCCGGAGGAACTTGTTCAGCCGTTGATCGAACACGCCCTCGATCCATTGATCGAACAATGCCTGGCGAAGAACGATCCGGAACAGAGTTTGTTGTCCCTCAAAATTTGCGACGACGCCTGCGGCTCAGGCCATATCCTTTTGAACGCCGCTCGCCGCGTAGCGCTTGAGCTTTCGCGCATCCGCACGAAGGCCGACAATCCCGATCCTGCAAGTTACCGCAAAGCGCTTCGCGAGGTTATCGAGCGCTGTATCTACGGCGTAGACTTTAATCCGCAGGCGGTGCGCTTGTGCAAGGTGGCGCTCTGGCTTGAAAGCCACAATCCCGGCGAGAGCCTCGGCTTTCTCGATCACCACATCAAGTGCGGCGATTCTCTGGTTGG
>CAZXQE010000183.1:0-1644 GCA_964643015.1 uncultured Gammaproteobacteria bacterium | reverse complement strand
TCCTCTTCCAGGGAAGGGAGTATGACTACACGACGCAGCTTTATCACTTCCGCGCTCGCTGGTATGATCCCGAAACTGGCCGCTGGCTCTCCAACGACCCCATCGGCATCTCCGGCGGCCTCAACCTCTACGCCTTCTGCGGCAACGATCCCGTCAATTTCGTGGACCCAATGGGTTTAGCAATTGTAAAAAATAAGACTTCGTGGCCAATCGTTGTAAGTGGCGGACTAGGAGAAGGCCGTGGACATGAAAATCCGACTCCATATTACGCTGTTGTTCCTCCTGGGGGCGTAGGAGGAGGCAAATATAATCCACTTCCTGCATATCCAACTCCTGCAGAAGCAGTTGCTGCGTATAGCAATCGTGCTAAAACACCTTCTAAACCTTCGGATAATCTATTATACGACGTCGATTACTCTCATGACTTCGCTTGCAATCTTAAAAACATGAACTCTAAACCAACAACAAGCGAAAAATTAGTTGGAAATGATGAATTCCTTGTATATGACATTTCTGTAACAGATTGTGGAGAAACTGATTATAATATTGATTATCTGTCTTCTTCTATACCTGTATTACTTTATGGAATTGAAATTTATGGAAAATATACACCTAAATCAGATAAATTTTACTTTCATCCATAATGTTGAACAATAAACAATATTTTAATAAGTAGAAAAAAATTGAATTATTTTAAAACTTTTTTAAGTTTCTAATTTTTTGTTTATCATGAATATAGAATTAAAACATTTTATTAAAAAAAGTTTTCTATGGAAGAATGTGCTAGTTTACCTTTTTTATTTGTTTATATTTTGTGATTTTTTTTCAATAGGAGCTATAATATTACATGTATGTAAGGTAAACGACGAAAGTTATTTATTGAATATAATCTTTAAATTTCTTTTATATAGTGGTTTTTATATTCAACTTACTCTAATTCTCTTATATTTTGTTGATTTATTTACTAGAAAAGCACTCTTTATTTCTCAAGCAAAAATACTGATTACGTTTTTTATTTTTTTAATAAAAGTATATTTTATAATTGTCATTATTATTGCAGATATGGAATAAAGTAGACCCCATATCAAAAACTATAGTTAACCCGGAAAACTGGACAAAAGTTTAGAATGAGCAAAGGTAGAAACAGTGTGTGACAAGAGACGGAATTACAGTGCAGTATACAACGCGCAATTTACTATGGAATTGTACGATGCCTACGGTAATATGACGATCAGGAATGGGAGTGGCAATGTGATCCCCTCCTCAGCTTATGGGAATCGCTTCCTCTTCCAGGGAAGGGAGTATGACTACACGACGCAGCTTTATCACTTCCGCGCCCGCTGGTACGATTCCGAAACTGGCCGCTGGCTCTCCAATGACCCCATCGGCATCTCCGGTGGCCTCAACCTCTACGCCTTCTGCTCCAACGCCCCCGTCAATTTTGTGGATCCGATAGGTTTAGCCACAACTCGAATTTATGTTATTGGTAGACCTGAACCTATTACTATTGTTAACCCTGAATTAGAAGAACTGCGTCAAATAATTAACAATCTCCAAAATTCGAGTATTAATTATATCGAGTTCATTGGACATTCAAACCTAGGATTGATTTACGTGAACGAACAGCAAGATGCAATTGTATTG
>CAZXQE010000182.1:0-1654 GCA_964643015.1 uncultured Gammaproteobacteria bacterium | reverse complement strand
TCCTTTGAATCCTAATGGGGAAACACCAATGTCCCAGAGAGCCTCCTCTAGTAATATATTCGTACGCTAGGGAGTTGTGAATTTTTGTCTTATCAGCGTAGTTGGACATCAGGTTGACTTTTCCCACTCGAACTGTATTAGTTCCGTACATGAACCGGTGGTCGTTATTAAATTCCAACTTATAAGGTTTTTTAGGAAAGCCCGATGTACTTTGGCCGCGTCGTCTGATTAAGATGTTGTCGTAAAATTCTCCATTGTAAAAAGCAGAGATTCGAGTATTAGAACCACTGTTCATAGCCGATGTGTTTTGAACAAAGAGGTGCAACACCGGCAGTAGACTGGAGTCAACGGATGTATCACGAACCACTGTCCCAAAATATTCTTCAGAATCAAAGGTGCTATAGTAAAGGGGCCAACGAGACTCCCGTTCCTGGACATCAGTTGCTGTGACGTACCAGCGTATCATTTGCCCCGGTTGCGCAGAGAAGGGCGGAATTGTAGCCCCGTAAATTCCATCATTATAGGTACCATCTCCGTGCTCGCCATCATCGAACATATCTATTGTTTTGGCAGCACCAAACATGGTTCTCCAGGTGAGTTTGACAGAAGCGACGTCCGCTTGAGTTTTGAGAACTTTGGCTCTGATGATGATGGGGTCCCCCGCTTCAGGCTGGGTTGGAAGAGCTGGTGCGCTGACGAGATCGCTGATAATAGGGCCCATATCTCTTGCGCCTTGTCCATTCGGTTTTCCGGGTGTAGGAGTCAGAAAATAACGCCACTCGCTAGCGGATTCTCCCATATGTAAAGTTTCCATTTCGACGTAACAGAGAAAATCGGGCGCGTCGACTTCGGAGTTGAGAGCTTGAATTGCCAGTATGTTGGGAGCCTGGGAAAAAAGAAAATCTTTAAAAGGGGTTAAGTCGTACTCGATAGCCGTAGCGCCCAATTTAGAAGGCCGCTCGGAGAGCGCTTGGGAATTCCAACTAAGCGCCTCGGGGGCGTTTTCCCGCAAAATTTCATGGCCGTTCAGCCAGGCGACAAATCCATCCACATATTTTATTTTGAGGGTGATTCTTTCCAGATCACTCCCGTTGGGAGAGTGGAAAGGGCATCGGATATAAACAGAGGAATTTACGTTGCGCACCTCTTCCTGAACATCGGTAGCGATAGAGTTATTGAAATAATAAGTTGTGTCTCCATCTTCTGTCTGCCCCAGGGCTAATTGATAAAGCTCTCCGGATTCTTCTTCCGTCATGGCACGGTCCAGATAAAAAACTTCATCGATTTTGCCACTAAAGTAATCGCCGCCGTTTGGAGATCCATAGCCAATCCTTTGCCTTTGGCTCGGGTTAGGAATAAAACTGCCCATGGTTCGCGAGGCAACTTCAACGCCGTTAACGTAAAGCCGCGCAGTGTTCCCATCAAAAGTGCCCATAATCAAAGACCATTTATCGTATTCGACCAGGCTGCCTGTGACATACACTTGCGAAGATGATGTTTCTGTCAAAACAAAGCACCAGCGCCCCTCTTCGTCTATCATCAAGATGTAACCATTATACGGATTATAATTGCGGCTTGAAAATATGGGAGATGATCCAATTTTCTCGGCAGGATTAACCCAAGCGCAAACAGTAAATTCATTTCCATTGAGAGA
>CAZXQE010000181.1:0-1655 GCA_964643015.1 uncultured Gammaproteobacteria bacterium | reverse complement strand
CCCGATAAGGGCTTTAGGAGCCGTCTTGTATCCCGGAGAAGGGGAGTATCCCAGACCCTACCTCCGAATCAATGCCATGGGCATCGTGATTTTTATGATACTCTTGCTCAGTCTGTGCCTGATAGTGGTGGGGGGTATCAGTTACTTTTTCGGGTTGCTGCTGCAGCTATCGGTCTCGCGGCAGATGGAACGGCTGGCCGACGGCACAGCGGTTGAATATACGCGATACCCGCAAGGATTGGCCTCGGCATTGAAGAAGATCGGTGCCTATGTGGTTCAAAGGCGCTACAATTTTGTAATGGGGTTCGGAGCCCGTGAGTATGCCCCGCTATTTTTCGCGGATACCGGGATGCTTTTCATCGAGAGGATTCTTTCGAGCCATCCGCCTCTCCTGGAGCGGATAAGAACGCTGGACCCGAGTTTTGACGGGAATTTTTTCAACATCAAGGTCAAGCGAGCCGAGGAACCACAGGAAACGATCCGGAAGATAACCGATCGGGATATTCGCCGGATTACGATCGAACAGAGCCCGTTGTGGGAGCAGCAATCCTGGGCACAAAGCGGGATGGAGCCATCGGAGGTTCGACATCTCCTGGGGGATTTGCCCATTACGGTGCTTTCGAAGCTGCGGGAGCCGCTCATGACGGTGGCTTTGATTCTGGCTTTGGAGCTGGATACACGTGAGGAGGCACGCGAGAAGCAAAAGGAGATCATTCGGAAGGCTTTCCCTGAGGAGGTGCTGGAGCAGAGCGAATTGCTTTCCTATGAATTCATGGAATTGAACCTCAGCCAGAGATACGCGATCGGGTCGCTGTCGTTGCCCTCATTGAGGCAGATGTCGCGGGAGCAGTTTCTGGAATTCGACGAGGTTCTCGAGCAGATAATCCGGGCCGACGGGGCAGTAGACCTATTCGAGTATTGTTTCTCGAAGCGAATCCGGATGATTCTGAGTCGATATTTCGGTGCAGAGGTGAAGCAATTGAGAAACCGCAAACCGGAGGATTTCCCGGAAGAGTGCAGGGTGGTTCTTTCGATACTGGCGCGGATGAATGCGGGGAGTGAGGAGGAGATGCGTGAGGCGTTTGAGCTGGGGGCCGGGATGCTCCGTTTCCCGGAAGGGAAGATATCGCTCATGAGCCGGGAGGGGTGCGAGAAGGCGAGGCTGGAGGAGGTGTTTGGAAAGCTCCGGCTGTTGGAGCGGAGGCATAAGGGCAATTTCCTATTGGCTTGCCGCGGGGTGGCCGACTTCACCGGCAACAGGGTGGAGCCCGGTGAGGAGGATTATCTGAGGTTATTGGGGTATGCGCTGGAGGCGGACCGCGAGATGATGGCCGATCACGTCTGGTGCGGGTGAGCGTATTGGCTAAAAAAGAGAGGCGTGTGGCCGCTGGGGACGGAGACAGATGGGCACGAATCTTTTGCGGGAAACGTTTTTAACCGCAGATGACGCAGATTTGTGAGGTACTTTCTGTAACGATGGAGGTTATTCGCTGAAGTGTTTGCTGCTTTGCACCGATTTTTGCGGTCTTATTCTGCACTGCCCATTGAACCACCCAACCCAAAGCATCCGTGTTTATCTGAGTTCATCCGTGGTTCTTCTCTTGGGAATGTCTATTTTGAGGCAATGAGAATTTGGGGAGGAGGAGGGTGCAAGA
>CAZXQE010000180.1:0-1658 GCA_964643015.1 uncultured Gammaproteobacteria bacterium | reverse complement strand
GGCCCCCATGCCGCCGCTCATGATCCTCTGCGGCGGAAAAGGGACACGGTTACGAGACGTGACAGAACTGTTGCCCAAACCGATGGTCCCGATCGGCGAACAGCCCATCATCTGGCACATCATGCGTTGCTACGCCGCCTTTGGTGTCAAGCGGTTCATCCTGTGTCTGGGGTACAAGCGCGATTGCTTTGTGGATTACTTCCTGAACTTCCATGCGTATGCCGCCGACATCACGGTCAAGCTCGGTGAACACGGCGCCATTACCTACCATGACCATGCCGTAGAAGCCGAATGGGAGGTCACGTTGGCCAACACGGGGATCGACACCATGACAGGAGGACGCGTCGCACGGGCGGCGAAATACCTACGCTCGGAGGACGAGACCTTCTTCCTCACGTACGGTGACGGCGTATCTGATATCGATATTGCGGCGTTGTTGGAGACGCACCTTAGGAGCGGCAAGCTCATCACCGTTTCAGCCGTCCACCCGGAGGGCCGCTTCGGCGAGATGTGCCTGAAAGACGGGCTGGCCACCGGTTTCGACGAAAAACCGGCCCGTATAGACGGCTACATTAACGGCGGGTTCATGGTTCTGCAACGGACATTCATTGACCGTTACCTCGCGCCGGACAAAGATCTTTTCTTTGAACAAGAACCGATGCGCCGCGCGATGGCGGACGGGCAGATGGCCGCCTATGCCCACGAAGGGTTCTGGCAGTGCATGGACACGCCCCGCGAGTACCAACTCCTCAATGACCTGTGGAAGAGCGGGAAAGCGCCTTGGGCATCGCGCTGGAATTGATTTTACCACGGAGACACAGAGGCACAGAGAAAAAGAATGGCTTTGAATGAACTGACAGGTTGCGTGATCGGGTTTGCCATCGAGATCCATCGCGTGCTGGGACCCGGCTTGTTGGAATCCGCCTACGAAGAATGCCTGGCGTATGAGCTGTCCCTCGCAGGCTTGGTGTTTAAACGGCAGCATCCCCTACCTGTGGTTTATAAGGAAGTCCGGCTGGACTGTGGTTATCGTCTTGATATTGTGATTGAAGACACCCTTATTCTTGAACTGAAAAGCGTGACATCGTTACTCCCCGTTCATGAAGCCCAACTGCTCACGTATCTGAAACTCTCCGGCATCCCCGCCGGGCTTCTCATCAATTTCAACGTCCCTGTTCTGAAATCCGGAATCAAAAGGCTTGTCCTATAATAATCTCTGTGCCTCCGTGCCTCTGTGGTGAACAATGAAACTCCTAACCCAAAAGAGCTGTTTCTTAGAAAACTCTGTGCCTCCGTGCCTCTGTGGTGAACAATGAAACCCCTAACCAAAAAGAGCTGTTTCTTAGAAAACTCTGTGCCTCCGAGTCTCTGTGGTGAAAAATGAACTTCTCTATCTTCCAAAACAAACGGGTGTTTCTGACCGGCCACACCGGCTTCAAGGGGTCGTGGCTGGCCGTGTGGCTGCACCGTCTCGGCGCGGAGGTGTACGGCTATTCCCTGCCGCCCCCGACCGAACCGTCCAACTATGTCCTTTCGCGCATCCGGGAGACGCTGGCCGGCGAGACGTCCGGCGACATCCGCGACCGCATGCGGCTGCACGAGGCGCTTGCGGCGGCAGCGCCAGACGTGGTCTTCCACTTGGCGGCTCAGCCGCTGGT
>CAZXQE010000179.1:0-1668 GCA_964643015.1 uncultured Gammaproteobacteria bacterium | reverse complement strand
CATGGAGAAGCCTTTCCTACAAAAAGGCTCAAACCATGTTGCGCGCCAGGTCCTGATACAGCGGGACTAGCGGGCGTGGCCGGGGCGCAATCGCCTGGCCAGCTCGCTTGCGTTACTAAAGACAAAAGCAACCGCGTACACGGATAATACAAGACCCAGTACCAGCGCGACGGGCAGGGTGAAACTGCTTCCGTACACCGCTGTCAGCGCGTCAAAATCGGATAAAAGCGGCAGAAATACCATTCCGAGCATAATGAGCAAACCCACAAGCACCCAGTTGCGCATGGCAACCGTCCTGCGCGGAGCCTGGACAAAGGGCAAGAGCGCGCCGACGCGCGAAACGATATCCGCACGCGCAAACGTTGAAGGCGTACGCAACAAGGCCATGGAACGGCGCATGGTAGCCAGGGCATCTGCGCACGAAGGGCAAGCGGCCGCATGCTCGGCCATCGCGGCAGGCATCGACGTTTCGGCAGGCTCCAGGGAATCAACGTAGTTAAGAAATCTTTCGCAGTTCATAAGCCTTCCTTTCCGCCGTTTGTCAGGGCAACACGCAGATCCCGCTTTGCGCGGAATACGTGCGACTTGATGGTATTCACCGGAAATCCGGTAACCTTTCCTATGTCCTCGTACTTCATTCCTTCGCGAAAATACAGGTCTAGGCATACGGCATAGTGCTCCGGCAGGCGTGTCATGGCAGAACGCAGTTCGGCTACCGACTCGGACACAAGAAATGCGTCCTCTGGCGACAGTAGCCTGTTTTCTTCAGGCTCACTATCCATGCTTTGGTAGCGACCGAATTTGCGCTGTGCGTTTATGCCATCGTTATAGGCTATTCGCGTAAGCCAGGTGGAAAAACTGGATGCCTTTCTAAAAGAAGCAAGACCTGCGTAGGCCTTCAGAAACACATCCTGGGCAAAATCCTGGGCAGCATCCTGGTTGTGAAAGAAACCCCAGCCAAGCCTAAGGATGCGCCCCTGATAGCGTTGCACAAGATCGCCAAACGCGTTCCGGTCTCCGTCCAGCACGCGCGAAACCAGCTCGTCATCCGACGGTTCCGGATCGTGTCCGCTCATCAGGTCCGTCGGCGCGCGCGCAACCCAAAAAAGCCCAAAAAGCCGGCACCCAAAGCCAGAGGAATAAGGCCTCCCAAAAGCGTGTATGAAAAGCCTGCAATAAGCACAAACACCAGGCTCAGGATAAAGCCGACAGCCGTAAGAAGAATACCCGCAAGCAGACTGAATGTAGTCAGGTCAAAGGGTTTGGTTTCGTACAGGCCCCGCTCTATCATGAGCATGCGCTCCCGATGGGTCCACAAAAGGTAGAAAAACACCACCACGCTGCCCATCACTATGCCGACAATGGGTATGACCGCAAGTATCACCTGGGATGCCATAGACGAGCTCCTTATCGCCGGAAATCCCGGACCACTAGTTAGACCAAGATAGGCGGCCGAGGTTGCGCCAAATCAGCCAAGCGTGCGCGAAGCCAGCACGTCTATGCCCAACCCGCGCCAATTTGACAAGAGCGCATCGCCTCGGCGCACCGGCAGATTCACAGTAAGTTTATATAACTCTTGCAGCAGTTCCGGCACCAGCTCTTTGGGGCAGGCCGCGCTAGTCCGGACCGGCAGGCGCTCATGCATGAGCTCGGATGCTAAGCGGTCAT
>CAZXQE010000178.1:0-1668 GCA_964643015.1 uncultured Gammaproteobacteria bacterium | reverse complement strand
ATAGAAATGTGCTCGCGCGAGCGCATGCTGGAACTGGAACCAAAACTGAACTCCGATACGGTAGGCGGTTTGTGGGTTCCTGGCGGCGGCATTGAGGAACCATACCGTTTTGTGTTTTCGCTCATGGAAAGCGCGAGTAAAAACGGTGTTAGAGTATTAACCAATTTTGAACTGAGCGCTGCGGCAAGAACCGGCGAAGCGTGGGGCCTTCGGGCAAAAGACGGCCGGGCGCTGTCGGCTCGTTATGTGGTCAATGCTGCAGGGCTGTATGCGGACCATGTGTCGGCGCTGTTTGGAGCAGAGAAATTTTCCATTAAGCCGCGTAAGGGCGAGTATTACCTACTGGATCGCCTGACCAAGGCCCGACCGGACCGGGTGGTGTTTCCCGTGCCCACAAGCGTGTCCAAGGGCATGCTCATTATACCGACCGTAGAGGGCACCGTGCTCATCGGCCCTACGGCGGACTCGGTAGAGCACAAGGATGACCTCGGCACCACGCGGGATAACCTGGAGCGCATCCTGTCCAGCGCTCGATCCATGATTCCGTTAATATCCGAAAGCGATGTTATTACCAGCTTTTCGGGCCTTAGGCCGGCCATGGGTGAAGATTTCTTCATTGCAATGAGCGCTATCGTGCCGGCTTTCGTTCAAGTTGCAGGGATTCAGTCTCCGGGTCTTACGGCTAGCCCGGCTATAGGCGAATATGTAAAAGACCTGCTAAAAAAAGCCGGCCTTGTCTTGCGTGAGAAGAGCGATTACGACCCGTTTGTGGGCAAGCGACCGCACGTGAAAGATTTGTCTCCCTTTGAGGTTGACAAGCTGTGGGCAGACGATCCGTCGTACGCGAACATGGTGTGCAGGTGCGAGAAAGTATCCGAGGCGGAGATTGTGCAGGCGGTGCGCTCGGGCCACACCACGCTGGACGGGGTGAAATATTTTACCCGCGCGCAGATGGGTCGCTGTCAGGGCGGTTTTTGCACCTACAAGATCATCAAGATCATCATGCGCGAAACCGGCATGAGTTATGATCAGGTAACGAAGAACGGCGGCCAAAGCCGCATGCTCAAGGACGCGCTATGAAGGAGCTTGCATTCGACGCTGTGGTCATAGGCGGCGGGGCTGCTGGCATGGCCGCAGCACGGGAACTGGACGCAGCTGGTTTGTCCTGCGCGGTGGTGGAACGGGAAGAAAGCCTTGGCGGCATACTGCTGCAGTGCGTGCACAACGGCTTTGGGCTTATCGAATTCAACGAGGAGCTATCCGGGCCGGAGTTTGCCGAGCGCGTGGAAGAGTCGCTGTCCGGAACCAAGCTTGCAGTTTTTACCGGAACTACGGTTATGGAACTGGATGCGCATACCGAAACAAAAAGCCTGTTCTGTTACTCGGCTCGTTTTGGCGTGCTTCGCCTGAACGCCCGGGCCGTAGTGTTAGCCATGGGCTGCCGCGAGCGTAACCGTGGGAATATACGCATACCCGGCGACAGGCCAGCAGGTGTGTATACAGCGGGCCTTGCGCAGCGCCTAGTCAATGTGGAAGGTTACATACCCGGCAAGGATACGGTCATCATAGGTTCCGGTGATATTGGTTTAATCATGGCCCGCCGCATGAGCTGGGTTGGCTGTAAGGTTCACGCGGTGGTAGAGATTCTTCCCTATCCGTCCGGGCTAA
>CAZXQE010000177.1:0-1675 GCA_964643015.1 uncultured Gammaproteobacteria bacterium | reverse complement strand
GATTCTTCATAGCGTCCCAGGTTAAAGGTGAGTATCCCGAGATTGCCCCATGTCGCTGCAGAGTTTTTATCGAGTTGCGAGGCCTTTTGATAGGCACGAAGGGCCTTTTTTGAATGCCCCAAGTTTTCCTCTGCAACTCCCATGTTGTAATAGGCCTTGGCGTTGTCAGGGTCGTGTTTGATCGCAATTTTGAAGGCGCGCAGGGCCTCTCGATTTTGGCCCAGTTCTCCTAGGGAAACTCCTTTTCCGATGTAGAGCGCGCAATATTCAGCGGGCGCAAGACCCTTTGGAATAGTGGATAGCGCTTCGTTGCATGCGCTCAGGGCCGATTCGCCTTGAAGATTCCTGCACTGCTCAGCAGAGGATTTCCACTCCGCCTGTGCGTAGGATGAACGGGAAAGCAAAACTAGCGCAGTAACGATAAAAAACCGTTTTAGAGGCTTGGTATCCATTTTTGTATGGCATACTTTATAGCTTTATTCTGTTCGTGTCTAGGATTAGTCGAACCATCTTCAATGTCTTGTGCTATTTCACCGCCATCCACGGTAGGATGAATCCTTCATATATGATGGCCAGTCCTAGCAGCGTTACTATGAGGGCGCTTGCCAGGGGAAGATATTTCGATGCCTTATCGAATCCTCTGATTTTGGATGTAAATTTCTTCGTCTTTACCATGATGATGCCTATGGCTGTGAGAACGATCGCGAGGCCTAATGAAAATGCGGATATGAGGGCGAGGCCGAACGCGGTTCTGCCGATGGCGATCGCTGTCAGCATCACCGCCATCGCTGTCGGACATGGTGCGGCCCCTCCGCTTATCCCGAGTATGAGCAGGTTTTTGAGCCCTTTGGGTTTTTCTTCATGTTCGCCGTGATCGTGATGGTGACCATGATGTTCTTTTTTTGCCGATGACATTCTCGCGAAAAATAACCTCGCTCCGATGATCACCACGATTACCCCTGCGATGAGGCTGATGAACGGCATGTAATATTCCGGAAGGATATACTGTGCGAGCAGAAGCCCTGCTATCCCAAGAGTAAAGACGCTTACCACGTGCGCCGCTGTCACCGTAATTCCGAGTAGAAGCGCCTGTCTGACCGTCCCTTCGCTCCCAACTAGATACGCGGCGACCAGCGCCTTGCCGTGCCCAGGCGATAGGGCGTGCAGCGCGCCTAGGGCAAG
This sequence comes from uncultured Gammaproteobacteria bacterium, assembly GCA_964643015.1. Classification (GTDB taxonomy): domain Bacteria; phylum Patescibacteriota; class Patescibacteriia; order Patescibacteriales; family Patescibacteriaceae; genus UBA1359. The sequence continues at coordinate 493 of CAZXQE010000177.1, read as the reverse complement.
GGCTATGAGTAAGGCGATGGCGACGGCGCCAGGGGTTAGGACCTCAGTTTTAAGATGTCCGAATAGCTCCGAGCTCCCGTATTCGGACGCGGCTTCATCGTGGTAAAATTTTGCAGTTCCTCCCACCGATGCCCCTTTTTGGTACGAGAATTTTATCGAACGCCTCGCCTCGTCGTCGCTCCAGGGTGGGCCGCTATCTCGCGCTATATTTATGGCATGGGCACCTTCTGTGTCTGCGATATTGTTCATGAAAACGGCGCGTTGAATCGGGTAGTTATCATTTTTAATTTCGATGTCGGCGCGATCGGCGTTTATATCTGCGACGAGATGTAGGTGGTATTCAAAAAAACCCGGGTCGCCGTCATTTCCCTTTCGTGGATATGCATCGTTCCATCGCAGTGGAATTTTTGCTCCGTCTGACTGGATTTCAATGCCGCTGATAAGATAATCTATCAGCTCGTTGCGAAAACTCTCCTGATCTTCAGATGATAGC
>CAZXQE010000176.1:0-1678 GCA_964643015.1 uncultured Gammaproteobacteria bacterium | reverse complement strand
TGCAGCTTTTCCGGGGAGATGTTCGCGGCTCCGCCCGTGAGGTCGTACATGATCTTCGACAACCCCACGAACGAGCGCGCGGTGTCGTCCTCGTACTGGTCGATGCCCGTCCGCGTTTCAAGGCTCTGCGAGACAATCGGGATTCCGAGGTAGGTCTGGTTGTTGATGGTGTCCAAGAGCGGGCTAAAGATGCTTCCGTCCGGTAGGATGTCTCGGATGTTGCCGCTCACCGTCGCCATGATGTCGAGAGAGAACTTGTCGGAGCTTTGGCCTACGCCCCACAGCGCGATGGTGTACAGAGCGCGGCTGACCGGATCTTCCGATGTCGGCAACTTCACGGCGAGCATACCGCCCTCGTCATCGCCGCCGAATCGCTTCACGGGGATGAACAGGTGCTTCGCCTTGTACACATCGTCCAAGCGCGCGTACTCGTCCCAGTCGTCATCGTCCGCGAGCAGGGAAAGAAGCGCGTACTGTGCCGCTGCGCGCAGGGAGTAGTTGAAGATGGTCTTGACAAGTCGCGGGACAAGCCGTCCGCGCTCTTCGGGGCTGAACATACGGAACGCGCGGTACACGCCTTGAACGGACGGGCCGAAGAATGGAATAACCTGCTTGATGGCGCGGTATGCCTGCGAGTTTCCGGCGAGGGTGAAGTCCACCGTAACGTCCTGCGACGCCAGAAACACGCGCTGCTTTCCTTCGGTGGTGGTGCGGTCGTACTTCCCCTGCGCGTCGGCCTTGCCGTACTTGAACTCCGCATAGCGCGAGGTCTGCTCCACGGTTTCGTTCAGCCATTCGAAGGTGGCGAACTTGAGCACCTTTCGCCCGCCGTAGCGTATCATGCCCCCCACGCTTCGGTCGGTGCTTCCCTTGAACAAGTCGGCGCGGTATTCCGCATTGCCCTTCGTGGTTCCAGAGGTGAGGAAGCTGTACCCGCCGCCGCCCATCGCCACATACTGCTTGTACGAATCTTTGTTCGCAATTACATCCGTCATGGCGGCTATCCATTTCGGGATGCCGTCAAAGAGCGTCGCAGCCCACGAACCGTAGTTGATGGAGGACTGGATGTCGCGCACGGCGTTCGGCGTCGCCCACAATATGTTCTTGCCCGTTATCAGCATGGACATGATGCGCGTGAGCCGCCCGACAGCTTCAAGGCCAGTCTTCGCCGATGCGGGGGAACCAAGCACCTGCATCAAGTCGTCCTGTCCGTGTGCGATCTCGTACTGGAACACCTTGCCGTCGCGGTCTACGCCTCGAAGAATGCGCGTGCTCGGGTCGAGGCTGGAACGCCTAAGCCCTTCTACAACAAACTTCGCATACGGGTTTTCTCCGGTCGGGTTGCCGAGCGCGGACGCGTGTTCGTCGATCTCCGCTTGCGCCTGTGCCTTTGCGGATGGCAGGCGTGAGGGGGTCACGTCGCGCATGAATGCCCCAAGTCCGGGATTGCTCTGGTAGGCTTCATGGACGGCACGCGCGACTTCGTTCTGCGCAACCAACCGTCCGATCTCGCGGACGATCTTCGCGTAGGAGTTGAAGGGGTTTGCGATCTCCGCCGTGTTGCTCTTGATGAAGGTCAGCTTGTAGCTGCTGCCGCCCTTCTCGCCGTAACTCGTATCCGTGTACGCTTTCATCAGCGGGACGTAGTGCGGGTTCTTCCGCGTCATGGCGTCGAATT
>CAZXQE010000175.1:0-1691 GCA_964643015.1 uncultured Gammaproteobacteria bacterium | reverse complement strand
AGACGCGCAGGTATCGGCACGGGTTGCCTTGAAAAAACTAGCAGACGGCCAAAAGCCGGACCTGGTCATAGCGGATGCCATCATGCAGGAATTATCCGGGCACGATTTTTGCCGCGGCATCCGCCTGTTTTACAGGCGCGAGGATCTTCCGGTTATTCTTATCCTGGATTCCAACTGGCCAGAGGAAATAGAGGAAGCTTTCCATAGCGGCGCAAGCGACTACCTGTTGCGCCCGGCCACTGGCCCCGAGCTTCTGGCCCGGGTGCAGACCCATGCAGACCTTGCCGCCGGCATCCAGCGCGAACTGGAGCACAGGGACCACCTTGCGGAAGTGGACAAGTTTAAAACCCTGGGCTGGCTTACGGCTGGCGTTGCCCACGAAATCAATACGCCCAACAACGCATCGCTGCGAAACATACCCATGCTGCGGGAAATCTGGCACGAACTGGAAGGCTCCGTAGACCGTTTGGCAGACACTACTCCGGACTATACAATACGCGGCTTTACCATCCAGGACCTCAAACACGAAATTCCGGAGATGCTCGGAGACCTGTACATGGGCGCACAGCACATAAAAAAAATAGTGGAAGACTTGAAGGATTACGCCCGCGGACCAGGCGTTGCCCCGGACCACAACGTGGACGTGAACCTGGTAGCCGAATACGCATGCAGGCTCCTTAAACACGCTATAGCTGTTTCCACAAAACGCTTTTCCGTAGAGCTGGCTCAAAAGCTGCCGCCTGTTCGCGTAGACCGGCTTAAGCTTACCCAGGTAGTCGTGAACGTGCTGGAAAACGCCCTGCAAGCCCTGCCGGACAGCGACGGGGCCGTACAGCTGTCCAGCGGCAGCGAAATAGCATCCGACGGCAGGCAATGGGTGCTTATCCGCATACGCGACGAGGGCTTAGGCATGGACAGCCGGACACTGGCAAATGTGTTCGACCCGTTCTTCACCACAAAGCGCGAGCGGGGTGGAACCGGTCTTGGCCTTCCGGTGGCTTCCGGCATAATCCGGGAAGCCGGCGGATCCATACAAATAAGCTCCAGCGCCGGAGCCGGAGCCACGGTTATGATACGATTACCTGCCGCCGGCGAAGGAGATGCGCGATGAGCGACAAAGGCGATGTGATACTGGTACTGGACGACGATGTGTCGGTGCTTAAGCGTACCGAACGCCTGTTGCGCTTCGAGGGCTGGGACAACGTGGTATTGTGCGACAGGGCAGAGCTTGCCTGGCCCGTGCTTAAAGAGCGCCGCGTCATGGCCATGGTGCTGGACCTGCTCATGCCGGGCACGGACGGCTACAAGGTGCTGGAGACCATGCGTAGCGATTATCCGGAAGTGCCTGTCATAGTGGCGACAGCCCTGGATGATCTGAACGCGGTGGTCACCTGCATGCGCGCCGGCGCCTTCGACTATGTTCCCAAATCGGCAGAATCCACCCGGCTGGTAGCAAGCATACGGCACGCGTCGCTTATAACCGGCCTTAGGGACGACAACCGCCTCTTGCGCGATACCCTGCTTGGCGGGAACGATACGCTGCCGTCCCACTTTGCGGCTATCGTCACCCGTAACCGGAAGATGCATGCCATTTTCCGCTACATCGACGCGATAGCCGGCTCTGACAAACCCATACTGATTACCGGCGAATCCGGCACGGGCAAGGAACTGTTCGCCTCAGCCATCCATGC
>CAZXQE010000174.1:0-1693 GCA_964643015.1 uncultured Gammaproteobacteria bacterium | reverse complement strand
AAAAACACTATATTTGCAAAAATTAAATTATAATCTTTATTTACAAGATTATATTCTTATATCGATGAAACATTTAATTTTACATATCATTTTAATATGCTTTTCAGCAGGGGCATTGTTCTCACAAGAACAAGGAAATACTGCATTTATTGAAAACAAAAACCAATGGGAACCATTTATAAAATTCAAAACCGAATTTAAAGGCGGTGCGATTTTTTTTGAAGAAAATACCATTACTTACGTATTACAAGACAGAGAATCTGTTGAACAAATATTGCATCGTAAATTCAACCCTCCTACTGAAAACAATGAAAATGATTTATCAGTTACCTATCATGCTTATAAAGTACATTATAACAACGCACAAAAGCCAACAGCCATAATCGGCTACAATCCTTTTACTGATTACAATAATTATTATATAGGCAACGATCCTTCCAAATGGGCAACAAGGGTTCAGAAATACCACACCATTAAATATGAAAATCTTTATCCCGGAATTGATTTACATTTTTATGAAAAGAATCAATCCCTAAAATATGAATTTATTGTTGAGAAAGGCATTGATCCTCAAATAATCAGCATGAGTTATAAAGGCGTTGACAAACTGTATATAAAACAAGAAAATTTATATATAATTTGTGGTAAAAATGAAACTATCGAATTAAAACCCTATGCATATCAACATAATAAATCGGGTGATATTATTCCTGTTGATTGCAAATTTGTGTTGAAAGGCAAAAATGTTTATTTTAAATTAGGCACATATGATAAGAATTTGCCATTAATTATTGATCCTACCTTAGTGTTTTGTTCTTATTCCGGTTCTTATGTAGATAACTGGGGTTATACTGCTACCTACGACAGCGAAGGGAACCTATATGGAGGAAGTGGTGTATTTGGAATTAGCTATCCCGGATTCCCTACTACAACAGGAGCATATCAAGTTAACTATGGAGGAGGTTCTCAAGATATCGGAATATTAAAATTCAATGCCACCGGAAATACTTTACTGTTTTCTACTTATCTCGGCGGAAATGGAAGTGAAGTTCCACACAGTTTAATAGTTAACGACAACAATGAATTATATGTATTAGCAAGTACTTCATCATCAAATTTTCCGGTAACTCCCAATGCTTTCGATGCTACTTTTAACGGGGGAAGCAATTTCACTTTAACTAATGTTATTCAATATTTAACAGGTTCGGATATTGTTATCACAAAGTTTAATGTAAACGGTACTCAATTATTAGGCTCTACTTATTTTGGTGGTTCAGGCAACGACGGATTAAGTACCGACACCCGTCTTAGAAAAAATTATGCCGATGAAGTGCGTGGAGAAATTATGATTGATGAATTTAGCAATGTTTATATTGTTTCAAGTACAAATTCATCAAATTTACCAACTACATCAGGCTCTTTTCAACCAACTTACGGTGGAGGAAACCAAGACGGATGTGTTGCCAAATTTAATTATGACTTAAGTAATTTAATTTGGGCTTCTTACTTAGGTGGCGACAGTTCAGACGCTATTTACAGTATGGCATTGGATAATAATTACAATTTAATGGTGTGTGGGGGAACTTATTCGAGAAATTTACCTACTACTTTCGGATGTTTACAAACTGCATATGCAGGAGGAGTAAGCGATGGTTTTATCTTCAAAATTTCGACCAACGGGAATCAAATATTA
>CAZXQE010000173.1:0-1697 GCA_964643015.1 uncultured Gammaproteobacteria bacterium | reverse complement strand
GGGCTACCAGCGCCAGGGTAATTGCCGGAAACAGCACCCGGAATTTTTTTTGCGAGTTCATGGAATGGTATGCGGCGGCCATGCCCAGCCACAGGGCAACAAACGGCCACAGCTGCGCGCTTCGGCTCAGGCTCTTGGTGGTCCACGCCAGAAAGGCGGCTCCCAGGATAACAAGGCCAAGGGCAAGGGCAAGATGAAACAAGGTAGTTCTGGTAGCGTGGCTTTCGGCTTTCATCATGCTCCCCGACCGTCGGTCGCCTTCAATTGATGCGCCGCACAGGGCGCATACCTCTAGTGTATCGACAAGATGCGAGCTTGCCAACGGTAAAACCTGCATGGTATAGTCCGGCCGATGCGGAAAGCCTTCTTCCCGGCTGTCGCCTTGGCGGCTGTCATCGTGTCCTGCTCGTCTCCCCACGCATACTACCTGGAAGGCTCCGGCCAGGAGCAAAAGCGCATGGAAGCCCTGTTTAACCTCCTGGACAGCGGCAACCTGAGCATCGACGAACGTTTTGCGGTAACCCACAAAATTTCCTCGTTCTTCATGGACCAGAACCAGTTAGGCAGGCTGGTATCCTTTTTGGCCGACGAGGTAGCCGGCAATCCAGACGGTCCATACAACGCCCGTCACCTGTTGTCCATCGCGTACGCATACGCTTTGCAAGGCGCAGACAGCATTGCCGTGCTGTATTTCGACCGCATCGTGAAAAATTACGCAGACCTGGAAATAGGCGGCGAGTCCATCCACTACGTCTGCCTGCGCAGGCTCTTAACGCTCGTTGCGGACCCAGGGCGCAGGATAGACTATCGCCGGGAACTGATAAGCCGCTTTCCGGACCGCGTGGACATGGGCGCGGAATTATTCCTTTTGGGAACCGAATACGAGGCGACCGGCGAGTGGGAATCCGCCATCGACGCATACCGGCGCTTTTTACCGTATTTTGACAGCGAGATTCCTGGCTACCCCGATGCCACCCAGTACGCCCGGTCCTTCATCGATCTTGCAACCACCAAAAAGGACTGGGCTTTTGATACCCTGGACGAACTTTTAGGCCTGGTGCGCAAGGCCTTTGATGCAGGCGATTCCAGAAGCTTGTCCCGCCTGCGCGCAAAGGTTGGGTTTTTTGCCATGAGCTGGAACCAAGACCGGGACGACGGCAACAGCCAAGTGCAGTTTGACCTTGGCGCCTTCATGCCCGGCCGCGTCCGCTATGCGGATAAACTCGACCCCAGTTCCAACGCCCGCGAGGCATTTTTACGCACCACCGGCTGGACCGAGCGCCTTCCGACCTGGTACCTGTATTTCCGCAAGATAGATTTCCCGGCCGACCCGGAAGTGCACGGCCGCTGGGAATGGGCAGGCATATACTTCGGCGAGAAACTGCAATGACCCGCCCTGTTCGACGCAGGGCATATCTGTTTGCCCTGCTTGCCTTATGTGCATCCGGCCCGCTTACAGCCCAAGATACAAGCCCCGCCATGGGCAGGCCCCTACGCCACAGCCCCCAGCCGGAAGCACGCGAGCAAACCGCCCCGGTTTTCATACACCAGGGCTTTCATCCGCAGGAAGGCCTTGCCCTACCCTGGGGCGAAAGTCAGTTTGAGAAATTCCGCGCGGCCTACCTAAGCCCAGGCGGCAAATCCTGGATAGAAACCATAGCCAAGCGCAGTCTGCCCTACGCGGCCTACATTCAGGA
>CAZXQE010000172.1:0-1711 GCA_964643015.1 uncultured Gammaproteobacteria bacterium | reverse complement strand
ATTCATCAAGGCCTTCTTGTCCTTTTCTATATCTATCAGACACACCCATGCAAAGATTCGCGCGAATCCCTATTTTTTCAACGGCTTTTCTGATTTCGTCGAGCGAACCGATCTGAAATGTCTGGGATTCGTGGTGATCTATTATAGATGTTACCCCGTTTTTCACACACTCAATCAATGGAATAAGAGAAGAATAATAAATGTCCTCGGCGGTCAGCACCCTGTCCAGTTTCCACCACAATTTTTCCAGTATCTCAACAAAATTTTTAGCGGGAGTTCCGGGTATGTACATCCCACGGGAAAATGTAGAATACAAGTGATGATGTGTGTTTATAAACCCCGGCATTATTATCCTTTTTTTGGCGTCTATTATTTTCAAGTGTATCTTTTGCTTAGAAGATTTAAAAACCTTTGCCCTAACCTTATCAGTATTACCCACATCCACGATTTTGCCGTCTTCAAACAACACACCGCCGTTATCTATAACCTTATCCGGCGTAACAACTGTTCCATTACATAATAATGTCAACATAATTTATTTCCTCCGTTTCTTTTTATAAATTTTCCGTAACCGCATTCCGACAAATAAGTTCCTTTGTCATAAATTATTTTTCCGCGCAAAACAGTAGTCAAAACTTTGCCTCTGATTTTAAGACCTTCGTAAGGCGTCCAGCCGCATCGCGTTGAAAGATTTTCATATTTTATGGTCCATTCGCAGGCAGGATCAAATATTACAATATCAGCGTCGCTATCCCGGGCAATCATTCCTTTTTGCGGATACATGCCGAATATTTTCGCAGGATTGGCGCACATAAGTTCAACAAGTTTATTCAAAGTTATCCTCTTTTTTGCCACACCTTCAGAGTATAAAATCGATAGTGATGTTTCCACTCCCGGCATTCCGAATCTCAACTTTCTAAAATCGCCGGCGCACTTCATTTTGTCGGATTTGGAAAACGCGCAGTGATCCGTGCCTATTGTATTTACAGAACCGTTTTTCAGTCCGTTCCATAATGCTTTATTATCGCTTTCAAGTTTTACAGGAGGACAGGTCGCAAACAAACAACCGTTTTTTCTTTTGAAAACTTTATTTGTCAATACCAAATATTGCGGACAGGTCTCGACAAAAACTTTAACTCCGTTTTTTCTCGCTTGCCCGGATATGCCCAGCGCTTCGCGTGTGGTCGTGTGAACAAAATAAATAGCCGCGCCTGTTTTGCCCGCAAAAAAACACGCCCTGTTTACCGCTTCCTCTTCAACAATGTTTTGCCGTGTATAATAAAAATTATTGATCCCTGTATGTTTTTGCGAGATAAGATTTTCAGTGAACCCGCGTATCAAAGAGCTGCTTTCCGCATGGAGTTCTATAGTTACCGGATACTTTGACGCCTTTTCAAATATTTTATAAATTTCCCAGTCGCTTATGCCCCATCCTTCAGTTTCAGGCATAAAAATTTTAAAAGAGGTTATTCCGGAAGCGAGAAGTTTTTCAAAATCTTTCTGCGTGTTTTTATTCCAATTGGTTATCTGAGCATGAAAAGCATAATCCACATAGGATTTATTTGCCTCATTTTTTCTGCGGGAAACCGCAGAGAGCAGGGATTCTCCCTTCACAGGGATGGCGTAATCAATTACAGTTGTAACACCGCCGGAAGAAGCTGCTTTTGTGCCCGATTGAAAATCGTCGGCTGTACGCGAACCGTAAGCTTTA
>CAZXQE010000171.1:0-1714 GCA_964643015.1 uncultured Gammaproteobacteria bacterium | reverse complement strand
GACCTCTCGGTGAGCCTCGGAAATATCGGCGATGTCTTCCGCGCCCAGGGCGACCTGGCTGCAGCCATCAAAGCCTATCAAAAGATCCATGCGATATTCGAAAAGCTGGTGGCCTCAGACCCCTCCAACAGTTCATGGCAGCGCGATATGGTGGTCTTGTATTGCAAGCTGGCCACTGTCGCGCAACAAACGCAAACAGGCGATGCCAACGACTACTGGCGGAAATGTCTGGCCGTTCTCAGAGGCATGCGCGAGCGTAATATGTTTATCGATCCACCAGTGGCCGAGCTGTTTGCCCAGTTGGAGCAGCTTTTTGGAAAATAACACAAAAACAACAACATAAATATAGATTCATTTTGCACTAATTAATGATTCTGCGCACGCTTGAGGCTTCTTTAGCAGGAAACAACCTGCTTCACTCATCAGGAAGCCGCAACTGGTATACAAAGAGAATTTGACTGATACAGGCTATGCACAGCGCTACAATCACTATTAAAATCTAAATACTACTAATTCGGCATAATCCCTTCATCAGCCATGCTGAAATACTTGTCAAAACCGATGATGAGATGGTCAAGGATTAGCATATCCAAAAATCTTGCACCAGATGCCAGCTTGCTCGTGACGGCTCTATCTTCGGGTGACGGATTCGGGTCTCCGCTGGGATGATTGTGGACGATGATCATTGCTGCCGCTCCCAAATCAAGCGCAGTTTTAAAAACCAGCTTCGGATCCACAACAGATTCCGAAGTTCCTCCACTGAACAGGGCTGCCGCAGCCAATACACGGTGCCGGTGATTTAAAAAAATGACTACGAATTTTTCAACGGCTTCGTCCTGCAGGTCTTTGACTATTTCATAAGCGTCGTTCGCTGATTGGACTACCTGTTTCAGGTGGGAGTTATATTCCGGTTCGCGCACGATGCGCGTTTCGATCCGCTGCAGTTTATAAGAGTTCATCGCATACCTCCATAGGGGGCGCTTTGGCGCCCCCCGCATCGTTAGAGCTACTTGCTTAACTTATTGATCCAGCTATTGAGAACCTTGAGGAACTGCGCACTGGCGTATCCGCGCTTGCCCATAATAGAGGCGTATGGTCCAGCAGTCCGAGAGGCATCAAAATCGTTGAAAGAAAGCAGGTCCGACTTGATCTTGTCAGCGATGTTTTGCAGAACGACCTGAGCAGGATAACCATCCTCCTCGGCTTTGAGCATTTCACTGAGCAGATGCGCATAGAGGGTGAAGCGCGTGGCGGTGTCCATAGCTTCGTCGCTGTAAATGAAAGCGTATTCGGGATCCTCGTCAAACCGATTTTTCCATGATTCCAGCTCGCTATTCATGTAAATGAGTTGCCAAGAGATTTCAAGGTGGATTTCGTCCAGCGGGGTTTCGCACACCTTGTTCCTGTCGAACGCAGTGGCGAACTTCATAACGGTTTCTTTTATCATTGCTTTATCTCCTTGTTATTATGTGCTTTATCTACTTATAGTATACACAGTACGCAATAATAATGCAAGTAAATTGCCCATAACACTTTGTTTATTATAAGCATCTAAGCGTTATGTACTATTGATTCACGCAAAAATAGTTGGCTTACTTGAGCGGTTTTTCGCCTGAAATCACGGCAAATTGGCTGTACGGAGGGATGTATATAAAAGAGGGACGCGGCTGGGTTCAGCAGCCGCGTTCTGAGGTGAGTATGTTGTGGAATTACA
>CAZXQE010000170.1:0-1722 GCA_964643015.1 uncultured Gammaproteobacteria bacterium | reverse complement strand
ACGGCGTCCACAACGGGCACATCGGTGAAGTCCTTCGTATCGGAAAGCGGCGCACGCAGGATGCCCTGCATCACGGTGCCGCGGCCGTACCGGGAGGCTTGCATGAACGGCCAGTAGATGGACTGCACCCAGGAAGCCCCGCCCTTTTCAGTCATGATGGGGGCGATGACGTTCACGAGTTGCGCCAGGCAGGCGATTTTCACGCGATCCGCGTTTTTGAGCAGCGTGATCAGCATCAGACCAACCAGCACGGCGTCCTCATGGGTGTATACATCCTCGAGCATGGGCGGGGCCTGTGTCCAGGAGGGAAGCTCGGCGTCCTGCTGGTTGGAATGGAACCAGACATTCCATTCGTCAAAGGACAGGTGTACCTTTTTCTTCGCGTGCTTCTTTCCCTGGATGGCATCACACATGGCGGCGACGGACTTGATGAACGCGTCCATGTCCATGGTGCGGGCCAGGAAATTGGCGGTGTCGCCATCCCGGTTTCCGTAGTAGGTGTGGAGTGACATGTAGTCGATGTCCTGATAGCATTCGTCCAGCACGGCGAGCTCATAGGCGCCGAACGTCGGCATGCCGCTGTTCGAGCTGCCGCAGGCCACCAGCTCGATGGTGGGGTCCGCCCACTTCATCACCTTGGCGGCTTCATGGGCCACACGCGCGTATTCGGTGGCGGTTTTGTGTCCGATTTGCCACGGGCCGTCCATCTCATTGCCCAGACACCACAGCTTCACGTTGTGCGGATCCTTCCAGCCGTGTGCCTGTCGCAGATCGGACAACTCCGTGCCGCCGGGATGGTTGCAGTATTCCACCAGCCTGCGCGCGTCGTCCGCGCCGCGTGTGCCCAGGTTTACCGCCATCATGGGCGAGGTTCCCGCTGTTTTACACCAGTCCATGAATTCATTGGTGCCGAAGGTGTTATCCTCAACGGAGCGCCAGGCCTGTTCCTGTCGACGGGGACGGCTGGCAACCGGGCCGACGCCGTCCTCCCAGTTGTAACCGGAAACAAAGTTGCCGCCCGGATACCGCACAACCGGCACATCGATGTCCCGAATCAGCTTCAGGACATCCTTGCGGAAGCCCTTTTCATCGGCCTGGGGATGTCCGGGTTCGTAGATGCCCTGATAGACCGCGCGGCCCAGGTGCTCGATGAACGATCCGAACAGACGCGGATCCACCTCCGACAGGATAAAATCATTCTCGACAATCAACCTCGCCTTTTTCATGATGCCTCCTTGTGGGGATGTTGTTGTTCTGCTTCTTCGAATAAATAAAAACATGAATACGATACATGCTGCGATAGAAAACAAGAGACTGGATACAAGGAATTCTTTCCCCATACTATGCCTGATCACGCATGCAGTCAATAGTTGCGTGCGATGTAAATGTTCATCAATCAAGATTTTCGGGCCAATCCATGCGCAGTGGTACTGTATGATAGGAAGGAATCCATCGCGTTGACAACGGATTCTTTGTAAATTAATATATTTATTAATACGAAGATTGTTATCGGAGAGAAAACAAGCCGTTGAGGAGTTCGCATGAACAACAGAAACCCGGTTCATCCTGCCAATACGGCAAGCCTGCCGTTTTGGCAGGATGAACCGGGTTAAAATCGTCGCGCTCCTGGCCGATTCACCTCAAAACGTAAAGGAACTGGCTCAAACGCTGGGTCTCTCCAGCGCGATGATGGTACACCACCTCAACAAGCTGGAGGCGGGC
>CAZXQE010000169.1:0-1730 GCA_964643015.1 uncultured Gammaproteobacteria bacterium | reverse complement strand
AATGCTCCGCTTATTCTTGCCCTAAATCTTGTTAGCCCAACAGGATATCTGGCCCTCTGTCTAATCAAAACCGTAGGTCAGGCCATTATAAGCGGAACGCTCTTCTCCTATATTTTTCTTTTTTCTGCAGCAGGTACCGCTTCTTCCGCCATCAGTATGCTTATGCTTAGCCGTTTATTCCGTCATCACATCAGTAGCATTGGCATTAGCGTAGCAGGGGCGAGCGCTTCAAATGCGGCACAGCTTCTTCTGGCCCGCTTCTTGATATTTGGAGAATCGGTAATGTATATGGCCCCTCCCATATTGTTCGCGGGACTTATTTCCGGCAGTGTGCTTGGCGCGTTAACTGGAATATATACCGAGTCCTCTTCATGGTATAAGGAAACCCTGGAAGGAAGGTGGCCCCCGCAGCACATCGATCTTCTACCGCCAGAGGTTCCCCAGAATCGCCGAGAAGAGGCAATTCAACGACTAAAAATCCCTTTTTCCTTGCTTCTTGCGGGTTTTTTACTTTTTTCAGACAGTTTACTCATTAAATCAGTGACCACACTGTGCGCAGCGATTCTTCTTTGTATTTCTGGTAAAAAGATCCGCATCCTGCCCACAATTACGATAACCTCGGGAATACTATTCTTTAATCTCTTACTTCCCTTTGGTCGCGTCTTGGCTGAACCATTTGGCTTGCCAATTACAGAAGGAGCCTTGTATTCAGGAATAAAAAAAGCCCTCGTACTCGAGGGCATGATTTTTCTTTCTCGTTGGCTTTTAGTACACCTGCCCCGACTCCCCGGCACGGTAGGTGCGCTGATGGGTCAAACCCTTGCGTTTCTCGCCTATCTTACTGAGCATCGGTCAACAGTCAGCCGGAAACACCTGGTAGCATCAATTGACGCTCTTATGTACGGACACGACCAAGTCCGTCCCGAGCATCCTTATAATCCGGCCTGAGCTTTAAGGCTCGCTCATAGGCTTGTTGAGCTCCACTTTTATCGCCAACATTCTCGCGAACAGTTGCCAAGCGATACCACCACAAAGAAATTCCCGGCTCAAGATGAACTGCTGCCGTATATGCAATATCGGCCCGGTTATATTGCTTGTTGATTCGATAAATTTCGCCTACAAAGAAATGCGCGGTGCTTAATCGCTCTCCACGAGGCGCCGCATCAATATATTTTTCCATAAACTTTAAAGAATCCTTGTAATTCCCCAGGAAAAAATACCCTTCGGCAAGCGATTCAATAATTCTGGAGTCATTAACCAACTTAAGGGCCTCAAGGCAGATATTGACGGATTCCTGATACTTCCCAAGCCGAAACAAAGCCCAGCTATAAATAGTATACGCATCCATGTTTCGGGGATTGTCCACAAGGTCCTGTTTACATACCTCGATTGATTCAGAATACGCAATCTTGGCGTCTTCCGTCCGTCCTATAGCCTCAAGATCCCGGCCATTACGAAAAAGCTTGAGCGCGTCCTTTTTTTCCTGTGCAGCAAGAGAGAATACAACGGAAAAAAATAAAATCGACAGCAGTACACTTCGTTTCATATCTGTACTATGTCCCTTTTTAACGATTTTCGCAACCATCTTATGAAAAGAGGAGGGGTTTGCCAACATTTTTTGTTTTCTCGTACAATTCATTTGAATAACGAAATTCGCGGGAAAAGATCGAAGAAGAATCCTGTTTGCTATAGCGCATCAAAACCTTTGCGGTTCGGGGAAAATAGTATAT
>CAZXQE010000168.1:0-1732 GCA_964643015.1 uncultured Gammaproteobacteria bacterium | reverse complement strand
GTGGAGAGCAGAGATAGAAGGCTGGAAACAGCAAGCGTATGGTGGAGCGGGCATTCAATATACCGATACTTATGCAGGACAGATAAGTTCGGCAGTTATTTCTTTAGAAAAAGAGGGCAGGCTTACTATTGTCAATTGTGGATATAATGTATATGTTTATTATCTAACAAGGGCGAATGAAAATGAAAATTAAAGAATTGAGAGTTTTGGACAGCGGCTATGTTCGACTGATTGAGCATTTCGGCAGTGATACAGGGCTGGCTGAAATGGCGGGCATTTCTTACGGGAAGCATGATGTGAAGAAAACCGAAGAAGATGTCGAGAGAATACTTCGTCATCTGTACACTTCAGGGCACGAGAGCATCTTTGAGCACATCGTGATGAAGTTCCGGGTCAAGCTGCCGATTTTCGTGGCCCGGCAGTGGTTCAGGCACCGTATCGCCAGCTACAATGAGAAATCAGGGCGGTATACCACATTTGATAATGAATGCTATTTCCCTTCCGTTTTTCGGAAAGTTACCGGCACCGGCGGCGGGTTTTCGCGCATGGAAGCGAGGAGGGCGCAGGATATTCTGGATGCGACCTATTCGTACTCCTATGATGCGTATCAGAAGCTGCCCAGAATGGGCATTGCCAAAGAGCAGGCGCGGATTGTTCTGCCGCAGGCGATGTACACTGAGTTCTACTGGACAGTGAATGGCAGGTCGCTGCTGAATTTTTTCCGGCAGCGTCTGGATCGGCATGCTCAGTACGAGATTCGGCAATACGCGGCGGCGGTGTTCAGTCTCTTCGAGGAGTGTTACCCTGTTCTTGCCTCCGTTCTCCCAGATACTTTGTCGAGGGGCGTAGGCGTAGAGGAGTAGGGCGTGTTTGCTGCCTGGGGCCAACGCGGACAAGGCCGAACTGCTGCGCGCCGCGGCGGTGCCTCTTGAGAAGAAAGTAGCAGAGGAGAAGGATTGGTTATGGATTTGTGATCAGTGCGGAACAGAAGGAACGTCTTCTGATAAACGTATCTGCGGGTACTGCGGGCGTAGGATGCGCAGGGTGGAATAGGCTGAAATTAATTTAAATTAATTTTGAAATAATAACGATTTTACTTGATTTTGTTAATTTAGTTTATTATATTATAGTGTAGGCAGGGAAGTAAGAATGAACAAATTTCAAAGGAGTTTAAAATGACTGAGTACACGAGGCAGCGGGTGGAGACAAGGATAATTCGTGACGGCTCTTACGAGCTTCCGAGCGTTTCTTCTCCCGAAGATGGCTACGCGCTGATAAAAGATTTGGAAAACGAGATGGCGGAGAAATTTGTTGTTATATACATGAATACGCGGAATCAGGTGCTGGCGCTGGTAGCCTTATTTAGCGGCGGCATCACTGAGTCTGTTGTTGATGTCAGAATTATTATCAAGACGGCGCTAGATATTGGTGCTACTACAATGTTGATTGCGCATAATCATCCCTCCGGCGATCCCAAACCATCAGCAGAAGATAAAGCTGTCACTCAAAAGGTTGTGACAGCGGCCAGAATGTTCGACATTTCGCTGCTTGACCATCTGGTTATCGGGTACGGCAGTTTCTTCTCATTCCAAGCGCAGGGCCTGTTATAGTCCAGCGCATTGATCGAACAAATTTCAAAAGTGAGGTGCAAGGTGTCAGGAAAAATAGAATATCATCTTCGGTGGGGGAAATGGGTCAGTGACCGGCAGGTGACAAAAATGAAAATGCATGC
>CAZXQE010000167.1:0-1743 GCA_964643015.1 uncultured Gammaproteobacteria bacterium | reverse complement strand
AGAAGATCACATTACCACTATTGTTACCCGCTATAAAGGCCGTGTATCTGAATGGGACGTGGCTAACGAGGTGTTCCTTGAAGATGGTTCTTTACTAATTCCATCTGGTATCGACTAATTGGCGATGACTTTTTAGACGTCGCCTTCCACGCAGCCCGCAAGGCCGATCCTAAAGCAAAATTGATACTCTGCGATTACAACACCGAATACGCTGGCTCTGCAAAAGGAGACGCCAGTTACGAGATGGTTAAGGGATTAAAGGACCGAGGCGTACCGATAGATGGCGTAGCTTTTCAGCTCCATGTAATGGCGGAGCTTCCCCTGGATGAAGAAGCTATCAGGAAAAACATCAAACGCTTTGCCGATCTTGGCCTAAGTGTTTCTTTTTCGGAAGTAGACGTGCGAGTGCGAATGCCTTTGGATGAAACAAAAGAAGCAGAGCAAAATGCAGTATACGAAAAACTTGCCCAGATCGCACGAACCGAACCAACTGCAAAAAGCATGATCTTATGGGGTTTCACCGACAAAGGAAGTTGGATACCCCGATCCTTCGCCGGTTTTGGCTCTGCGCACATCTTTGATACCAAGCTGGAGAAAAAAACCGGATATGACGCCGTCATGAAAGGGTTATTGGGTAAATAACGATTAGCTCTCCAAAGTGATAAGCCCCGGGTAACCGGGGCTTTTTTTGATTACTGTATACACCAAAGACAGCATTCAACCGTCAATAATGATAGACGGTAAACAACGTGAAAATAAACGATATGCAATAAAGGCTCTTTCACGGGCGTTACGCGCCTGGATAGAATTATAAACTACTAAAAGGAGATTGATATGGATGAAAAAAAATGGGAATACAATAGGCCGCGATTTAGCCCAAACCGTTTGATTGTGGCAATCATCCAAACGGGGATTGCTGGTGGAACGATCGTTCGCTTCCGGTAAAAATCCTTATGATTATTGGTTTTACTGCCCTTGGTATCGGAGCTCTTTTTCTTTTTGGACTCGTTATCATGAAGTTGTGGAACAGCCTTATGCCGGAAATTTTCGGTTTAAAGGAACTAAGCTATTGGCAAGCTTGGGGGCTTTTTCTCTTATCTACTATTTTATTTAAGGGGATGGGCTCCGGCGGGGGACATGGCCGCACAGAAAGAAAGAGAAAGAAAATTCTTCGTAGTCATTTGAGCGATCTTTCTGACGAAAGTCCGGAGGACGACGATAAGTAAACAATAAAGGCCGCCCGATTTGAACGGCCTTAATTCAAGCAGAAGCGATAACTCGCCAAAAGAATGCTGTTGCGGTGGATATCTTTTCTATCGGAATGCGCTCGTTACGAGCATGCATGGTAGAACGCTCTTCCTTGGAAAGTGCCATCGCAGAGAATCGATATACATTGCGGCAGATTCGCGAAAAATGCCGACTGTCGGTACAGGCTACCATCAGGTATGGAGCAATCACTGCATCCGGCCATGTAGCCGATATAGCATGTTGAATCCTTGACCAACCAGGACCAGAACAGTCAGAAACAGGAGACGGATCAAAAGCGTACACTTTTCGTGCACTCACTCCCTCGCTTTTCGCCAGTGATTCAAGCCGAGCAAAAGCCGAGTCTGCTGTGTCTCCCTGCAAGAGCCGGCAATTCGCCCCAGAGCGTGCGGCAAGAGGCATCACGTTATACGCATCGCTTCCGCCAAGAATCGTAAAGCACACAGTCGTATGCATCAGGGCAGCAAGTTCCCCTCC
>CAZXQE010000166.1:0-1750 GCA_964643015.1 uncultured Gammaproteobacteria bacterium | reverse complement strand
TCTATAAACTTGGCCACCCATCTTCCCGGATTCGACATTCGTACGAATTTCAACATTTACGACCTGGACACCAACTCCGGCAACTACACCCTTCTTCGCGAAGGCTTTTTGGATCAGTCTCCGGTGGGAAATGCACTATAGCTATCAGCGTTTCACTGCCAGATTCTATTTTATCTTACCGGCCGCGGACGCATATCTGGAAGTTCTGACCTTTTCGGTTTTTCCTGCCGGAGAAAGCCCTGAAAGCTCCTTCTTTAGAGATGTCACCCTGGCCCCTGGCTTTGGATGCGAAGAAAACGGGCCCGTGGGATGACCTTTGCCTGCCGATGCCTCCGCCTCGATGAATTCTATCATCTCGCCGGGATTGTAACCGGCAGCCCAGGAAAATCGCATCCCGCTTGAATCCGCGTTTTTCTCGTCCCCCTTGCTGTAACCGGATTCCATTACCTTCTTCGCTACGTCCATCACGACGTTTTGAAATTCCTGCGCGAGCTGACCGAGCTGGTCGGAGGTGTACTGGCTTCCAACTTCTCCGGCGACGTAAAACCCGAACTTGGTCCATCTCGATTTTTTGATCGCTCCGATTCCATGCCTGTGAGCGACGTGGGCCACCTCATGAGCGAGGACTGCCGCGAGTTGATCTTCGTTTTTTATCTGTTTGAGCAGCCCCTTGTTTACGAGAATTATTCCGCCCGGGCAGGCGTAGGCGTTTGGCTCATCGCTATTTAGGACGGCAAAATGGTACCCGCCATAGGTTTCTGGCCTGTCGGAGGCTGCAGCTACAAGCAATCCTACCTTGTTCAGATAGCTGTTGAGCGCCGGGTTTTGAAGCAGCGGATATTTGGAGATGATCGTCGCGGCCACCGCCCTTCCGATGTAGTGCTCCTCGGAGGGAGTGATATCTTTCGAAGCCTCGGCTATCTGCTGAATTCCTCCGATTGAAGAACTTATTATTCTCCCCAAGTCCTGCGCGCTCGACATCGCTGGGATAACAATCATGAGCATGGCTGCTATCAAAAATGTCTTTTTCATGCCATCACCTCTTGTTTTTGGTCTGAATTAATTTTCCATCGCATCAAAGAGATCGGATTAATACGAATCATCTAGGCTTCAATTTTCCTGCCGATTGAAACGCGCGAAGCTCAGCCTCGCTGGATCCTAATTTTTCGATCTTGTCTACGCTTGAAAATGCCACAGCCATCTGCGCATTGTTTTTCTTGTACTGCGCCTCGACCTGGGGGTTGAAACCCTTTCCGGCCAGCGCCACCTCGTCGTGCTTGACGCTTCCACCAGCATATTTCTGGTCAGGATTTTTGGGAATCGACTTCTTGGTAACCGAGCTCTTCGGAAGATATCCGGATGGTGAAGAAATCCTGATCCAACTCCCCTCCTCGCCGATGACATTTACCTCGGTGCCGTAGGAGAGCTTTCCCGAAGACTGGGCGAGATAATTAGGACTCGTCTTCACCATAACCTCACGCACCTCAACCGTCATCTTCTGCTGCGCAAAGAGCTGTGTCGCAGCGATAGCAGATACAACAAAGATCACCGCAAAAAAGAGTCTCTTCATGAGAAACCTCCGTTTATTTTGTAGTGAAATTTATAACTCCATCAAACCCTTCGGGGGGATTCAAATCATATTGATTGCAAATGCCAACATAAATTTTTGAGCACTGATCGCCGGCTGTTCCCGCCACCTTGCTAAACAGAGCCGCGGCCTCGCTGAATCTGCCGGCTTCGAAGAGCGAAA
>CAZXQE010000165.1:0-1758 GCA_964643015.1 uncultured Gammaproteobacteria bacterium | reverse complement strand
GGCTCTGACATGCATGGAGCTTGCAGACAATCGTAAAGCTGAAGATATAGTCGCACTGGATGTAAGGAAACTTACTTCTGTGGCGGATTACTTTATTATTTGCAGTGGGTTAAGCGAGCCCCACCTCAAGGCCATCATTAATGAGATTCGCGACCAGGTCTTTAAGAAATACGGTGTTCATCCCCGCTGCATGGACGGTGTGGCCGGGACCAGTTGGGTGGTGTTGGATTATTACGATCTCATCGTTCATGTGATGCGTGCTGATACTCGCCAGCGTTATGACTTGGAATCTTTCTGGGGCGATGCTCTTCGCCTGAGTTTGAAAGACAAGGAAGCTTTCTCTCTGACTGACACAGAGGCAGAAAAACCGGTTAGAAAAAATAGGACCAAAGCCGCTACACCCAAGAAGACAACTGCTGCGAAAACCGCTAAGTTGCCAAGGCAACTAAGGAGCCAAAGTCTTCAACAAAGAAAACAGCAGAAAAGACAGCGAAAAAGTCCGCTGCTTCCAAGGTGAAGAAAGCGGCAACTAAAGAAGGGTCTAAGGAGACCGTCAAAAAAAACACTCCCAAGAAAACTGCTTCCAAATCCAGGAAAACCGTTTCGGAGGAATAGGGAAAGGAGTTTAAGCTTTTTTCTTGAGCTTGGTTGTTTCCGGTTTACGGGGTTCCCCATCTGAGAAAATGGATGTTTTTGATACTATAGCAGCGATTGCCACTCCTTACGGAGAAGGAGGAATTGCTGTGATTCGTGTGTCCGGTCCCGGGACCCTCGCAATTGTGGAAACCTGTTTCAACCCTTCCTCCAAAAAAAATAGTTCCCTCAAGGAGGCTCCAAGCCATACGATTCACCATGGTTATCTCTGCAAGGAGTCGGCTCTCATTGATGAGGTGTTGGTTTCGGTGTTTCGTTCTCCTCGCTCCTACACGGGAGAAGATAGTGTGGAAATTAGCTGCCATGGTGGTTTAATCATTGCCCGGAACGTGCTCGAAACAGTTCTGGATGCAGGGGCTCGACTGGCCGATCCGGGGGAATTTACTCGTAGAGCTTTTTTGAATGGTCAACTGGATTTAACTCAGGCTGAAGCGGTCTTGGATATTATCCATGCGCGTACGGAGAGAGCCGCCCGCGCAGCTTCTGATCAACTGACGGGTGGTCTTTCCCGGGCTTTTGATCAGATTAGGGATGACCTTCTTCGTTCTTTGGCCCATGTAGAGGCCTATATTGATTTTCCGGAAGAGGATATTTCCCCTGACATTGCAGCGGGGTTGCAGGAGCGCCTTTTAAGTGCAAAGGAAACTGTTCAACAGTTGCTCGCAACTTTCAGAGAGGGGCAGATACTGAGAAGTGGTGTCGGGGTGGCCATTGTAGGCAGGCCCAATGCAGGAAAATCGAGTTTGTTTAACGCCTTACTGAACCGGGAACGTGCGATTGTCTCAGAGATAGCCGGCACGACTCGGGATACGATAGAGGCGGATGTAGACATGGAGGGCGTGCCCATGACTTTTGTGGATACAGCCGGGCTCAGAGATTCGGACAATATAGTTGAGAAAGAGGGTGTGCGCCGCAGCCGTGAGTGGATTACTCGCGCGGACATCATTGTGTGGGTTGTCGACGGCTCTCTACCTTATTCAGAAGAAGATCAGGTTTTTTTCAAAGAAATACGGGATTTAGCCCCAATTATTACCGTCCTCAACAAAGAAGACTTGGGGCAGCAATGGGATTTTACAAGCGGCACAGGCAGAGAAGATTGGGTCT
>CAZXQE010000164.1:0-1772 GCA_964643015.1 uncultured Gammaproteobacteria bacterium | reverse complement strand
AACAACCGTTACAATGAAGATATTCCCCCTTTAACTGCTGATTTTACATTCTTTGGTGGTATCTACAGGGATGTTTTTCTTATCATTACCGGAAAGCAACACGTGTCGACAACACATTATGCTTCTGAAGGTGTTTATTTGAATACACCTGTGGTCAGGGAAGAGATGGCAAAGATTGAAGTTAAAACTATGTTGACAAATGCAAGTGCTACCGACAGTCGTGTAAGAATAGAACATACAATTATCCATCCCGATAAAAGCGAAGTAATTAGAGTTTCCAAAAAAATAAAACTTGCAAAGCAAACTTATAACCAGCAGGACTTGCAACAAGTGGAACTTAAGGCTCCGGCTTTGTGGAGTCCGGAGTCTCCTTCATTGTATACTGTTCGTACCCGTATCTACGATGAAAAGTCAAAAGTGTTGCTGGATGAGATTCTTCAGCCACTGGGACTGCGTTGGTTTGAATTTTCAGCAGAGAAAGGTTTTCATCTGAACGGTAAACCTTATAAATTAATTGGCACGAATCGCCACCAGTGTTTTGATGGCTTGGGAAATGCATTGTCTGATGAATTTCATGTGCGTGATGTTCTCATGTTGAAGGAGATGGGAGGGAACTTCCTCCGGGTGTCACATTATCCGCAGGACCCGGTGGTGATGGAAATGTGCGATAAACTCGGAATAATAACATCGGTCGAAATTCCAATTGTAAATGCGATTACTGAGAGTGAAGGGTTTTTTATAAATTCGATTGAAATGGCACGTGAGATGGTGTTTCAGGATTACAACCGTCCATCGGTTCTGATTTGGGCTTATATGAATGAAGTATTGCTCAGACCTCCTTTTCGCGATGAATCACAGCGCCATGAAAACTATCTGAAATCAGTCGAGACGCTGGCGAAAGCGATCGAGAAACAAATCAGGGACGATGATCCGTATCGATATACACTGATACCTTTTCACGGCAGTTTTGACACATATCATAATGCCGGTTTAACAAAAATATCAAAATTAATCGGGTGGAATTTATACCAGGGATGGTATGGCGGTGTATTCAATGGTTTTGGCAAGTTTTTAGATGAATCACAGGAAAAACTGAAAGGTATTCCGTTTATTATTACCGAATACGGAGCAGATGCAGATCCCCGCCTGCATGCATTTGATCCGGTACGTTTCGATTATACCCAGGAATGGGCAAATCTTTATCATGAGAATTACATCAAAGCCATCATGGAGCGTCCGTATGTGGTTGGCGCCAATATATGGAATCTGAATGATTTTCATTCCGAAGAACGAGGAAATGCCGTGCCTCACATCAATAGCAAGGGAATTACATCGATAGACCGCCAGGTAAAAGACACTTATTTACAGTATCAGGCACTGTTCAGAAAAGAGCCGGTTGTTAATATCGGAGGCAGAAACTGGACTGTGAGAGGAGGAAATGCAGATGAGCATTATACTTGTTTGCAACCTGTGAAGGTATATTCAAATCTTGGCGAAATTGAATTTTTCCTGAATGGAGTCTCGATTGGAAAGCAGCAAACCGCTGATGCCATGGCAGAATTCAATGTTCCGTTTGTGTCTGGTGTGAATGTGCTGGAAGCTGTCGGTTATGCAGAAGGAGGGCGTACGGTGCGTGATCAGATAAAGGTTGATTTCAGGCTGGTTGCAGCGAATCTGAAAGATGAAAGATTACCGTTCGAATCCATTAATGTGATGCTTGGTAGTAAGCGTTATTTTGAAGAAAAGGATAAAGCGGTTATATGGCTGCCGGA
>CAZXQE010000163.1:0-1777 GCA_964643015.1 uncultured Gammaproteobacteria bacterium | reverse complement strand
AATGAAGCACTCCTTGTGCTTCACCTCCATGCTGTCGAACACGCATCCATCCGAATCGATCCCGATGAAAAACTCGGATTTGGGCTCGAAGCTTCTCAAAATTTCCCTATAGTCAGTCTCGGCGGGTTCCATATGTTTTCGCTCATCCAAAGCAGCATCCTCCTGCCGGAGCCGCTGCCGGCCACAGCATAGTCCACTCCCCTTGCCGCTGCAAGTCATTCTGCCCCTATCGGCACGATTGAAGCCGGGCGAACCTCACTCCCAGGAACCTTTTTCCAGAAGCTCCTCCTGGTCCTTGCCGATGGGGCCCACCGAGAAATAGGTCGACTGCGGATGGCTGAAAATCCAGGCGCTCACCGAGCTGGCCGGGTACATCATGCACGATTCGGTCAAGGTCATCCCGGCCAATTCCGTCGCGTTGAGCAGTTGGAAAAGCAGCTTCTTCTGGGTATGGTCCGGGCAGGCCGGGTATCCCGGAGCCGGGCGCACTCCGCGCTCAGTCTCTTCCGGGAAGCCCCAAATCTGACGGGCCTGCGCATGGATATATTCCGCAAACGCCTCGGCCAGGCGGTCGCCCACCGATTGAGCGAGAATGCCGTTATATTCATCCTCTTGGGAGCGGTACCACTCGGCCAACTTCAAAACGCCCTCACCCGGCGAAACCGCCAGCGCTCCGATGAAATCGGGTTTGCCACCCTCGGGTTCCAGGTAATCGGCCAGCGCCAGATTGGGCTGATCTGCCTTTTTCATAATCTGCTGGCGCAGCGTCGGCAGGAGGTATTTGCCCGAAATAATGATGTTATCCCCACGGGAAAAAGCAGGGAAAAATCCTAAAACGCCCCGAGGCTTCACCCAGCCCTCCGCGTTCATTTTTTGCAGAATATTCTGAGCATCCCGGTAAAGATCGTTGGCTCCGGGCTCCTCCAGTATTTTGGGATAGGATCCGCGAATCTCCCAGGAATGGAAAAACGGCGTCCAGTCAATCCATCGGCTGAGCTCTTCCACCGTGGGAGTAAAAACACGGGTCCCCAGCAGCGAAGGCGTCGGCGGAACGTAGTCGGGAGCAATCCGGAAACGGTTGGCGCGGGCCTCGGCGATCGGGGTCAATTTCCGCGACGCTTCCCGGATTTCAAATTGCTGGCGTTCCCGCTCCTGCCGCTTCCGAAGCTCCTCCACATAGGAGTAACGCAGTTTGGGATTAAATAAATTCTCCAGCACATTGGAAACCAGCGAGGCATCCTGCACGTGAATCACCGGAGAATCATAGTGCGGAGCGATCTTCACGGCCGTATGCATCGAGCTGGTCGTCGCGCCGCCAATGAGGAGCGGCATCTTGAAACCGGCCTCCTGCAATTCGCCGGCCACGTGTGACATCTCACCCAGCGAGGGCGTGATTAACCCGCTCAGGCCGATGGCGTCGACCTGATGCTCACGGGCGGCTTTGAGAATCCCCTCGCAGGCGCACATCACCCCCAGGTCAACCACGTCGTAGTGATTGCACTTCAGGATAATCCCGACGATGTTTTTGCCGATGTCGTGGACGTCGCCTTTGACGGTCGCCAGGAGTATTTTCTTCTTCTTCTGGGCTCCTTCCCCGCTGGACGCGGCTAAAATGAGGGGCATCAGGAAAGCGACCGCTTTCTGCATCACCCGTGCGCTCTTGACCACCTGCGGCAGGAACATTTTGCCCGCACCGAAGAGCTCGCCCACACGACGCATTCCCTCCATGAGCGGTCCTTCGATTACCTGCAGGGCCGAGGAATACTCCGGCAGTACC
>CAZXQE010000162.1:0-1778 GCA_964643015.1 uncultured Gammaproteobacteria bacterium | reverse complement strand
CTGTTTACCTTGAAGGAGAGCTTCGCTGATGACGATTCAACGAGCAGCCCCCATCGCAGCCTTTGTTAGCGCAATCGCGATTACCGCCTGTTTCCTGGCCCTATCAAGCGCAGACAGCGGAACCACCCTTTACCGGTTTTTTACCAGACCGTTTTCCTCCTGGTGGCATATAGGCAATATGCTCAATCTATTCTCCCTGCTGCTCTGCGCTGCTCTTGGCTCAGCTATATCGCTTACATCTGGAGAATATAATCTGGGTGGAGAAGCGCAAATATATGCTCCAGCCCTGGTTACCGCGGTTATGCTCGCTCCACATTCGCCGCTCTCCTTTTTACCCCTTCCCCTTCAACTCATGGCGGCCCTCTGCCTTTCGTGCCTGTCCGGAGCCCTGCTGGCCGCGATTCCTGCGATTCTGTCGGTAACGCGGGGGATAAGTGCCCTGTTAACCAGTTTCTTACTCTCTGCAGCATCGCTCCCCGTCCTGGATTATCTGGTGGGCGGTCCCCTACGGGATCAGTCAAAGAATCTTCTGGCAACCGAGGCTATTGTCCAAGGAGCACGGCTTACGCCCTTTCTTGCCCCCTCGTACCTTAATACAAGTTTTCCCCTGATTCTGGCCCTCGCAGTTTCTCTTGCTGTATACCTGCATACCAGCAGGGGGGGGTATCGTTTGGGGATAACCGGAACAGCTCCCGAGTTTGCCCGTTTTAGCGGATTTGCCGTATCTCGCATTAAAATCGCGGCGATGTCCGCCTCGGGAGCCCTACATGGCCTAACCGGTTTCTTTGCCGTTACCGGTACCTGGTACCTCTGTCATCAGGGGATGAGTGGCGGAATGGGCTGGAGTGCCCTTACTATTGCCCTTATCGCAGGCAAAAATGTCGGCGCGGTAGTACCCGCGGCCCTGCTCTTTGCCTGGCTGGAAACAGCAACGGATACGGCCCTGCTTTCCACACAATTCAGTTTTGATTCAACTGCGCTCATTCAAGCGGTCGTCTTGCTTCTTATCTCGGCGCGAATACTGCCACACCTAAGGCGGGGGAGGAGGCAGGAATGGAAGTGAACATCATAGCCTTTATCGCTTCCTCTACACCGCTTTTATTTGCGACCCTTGGAGCTCTGGTATCCGAGCGGGCAGGAGTCCTGGCAGTGTGTATGGATGGAGCGATAAACATTGCCGGTTTTCTGGCGATTGCCTTTACCATTTATATCGGATATCCGGTGATGGGGTTTATCATCGCGTGTGCGATAACCATGGCAACGCTCGCCCTGCTCGCCCTGTTTTCCGAAAAAACAGGAGCGAACCCTTTTTTGGTCGGCCTTTCGGTAAATCTTTTTTCGGCAGGACTTACCTCCTGGCTTTCATCATCACTGTTTGGAACACGCGGGGTTATCGCACTTTCGGAGTTTTCCCGACAGATCATCCTTCCCCATCACGTTTCTATTTGGGGAGCCTGGATCTGTGTCGGGATTGTATACTTTTTTTTCTATTACACCCCGCAGGGTATGCGCCTTAGGGTTAGCGCGAGTGCTGCAGAGGCACTCAGGGCCAGGGGCTTTTCTCTCCAAGTTTACCGCATTATCGCGTGGACCGTAGCGTCCTTCTTTGCCTCGTGCGCAGGAGGAGTGATTGCCTTTAGTCTAGGAGCATATGTGCCGAACCTGAGCGCCGGAAAGGGCTGGACGGCGCTTGCCGTTGTCTTTTTGGGACGACGGAGCATACTCCGGCCAGGCTCGGGCCGACAAAGCGCGCCGCGTTCATCAGGAAGGAGTTCAGG
>CAZXQE010000161.1:0-1778 GCA_964643015.1 uncultured Gammaproteobacteria bacterium | reverse complement strand
GACCAGTAATCACTGGATGCTCCTGACAAAGACAACAAGAGTTAACTCCAGCCGGATAACCAGCCGCTTGACAAGCAGCTGCTGTTGAGCCCTGCTGAGTACAATAACCAGAGCCACACAAATCGCCATTGCAAGAAACACTCGGTGAACTGAGATCATTAGCACAAGCCGCACCCTGGCACCTCAAACAGCTGCCACCACAATCAATACCAGTCTCGTCCTCATCTTTAGCGCCATTGCAACAATGAGCTGGTAAAACCTTACCGCTTAAAGTTTTTTCCTGATCACGACCAACAACATCTAGAACCCGAACTTTTAAATTATAACTATCACCAACCTGACCAGTCACTGGCCAACTAGTATCAGTAGACCACTCCTTGCCATAATCAGCACTTGATTGATAACTAACTGACTCATTATTGGCAAAAAACTCAAAGCTAGCCAATCGATAATCATCAGTGGCGGAAGCTTTCATTGCTCCAGCTGCTCCAACACAAACCCCTCCTCCTTTTATAAAATTAACAATTACTGGATCTTGACAATCAAAACCATCACCAGTAATAAAAATTAACTCACAAGATTCACCAGAACAATCTAATGGTTTAATACTACCATCAACCGGCTTAATGTTTGGACTAAGAGTAATTTTAACCTTAGAGTTTTCTGGTAAACAATTAACCTTGCCACATTCACTATCACATTGGCGCTCTGGTTCAAAATAAATTTCTCGACCATTAACTTGCCATCTGCCAGAAACAATTCCTTGCTCACTATCAACTTTAATTAATTCTTCATTAATTGTTTCAGTCAACACTGGATAATTAAAACGGAAACGAATTTGAGTGTTACGAGGCAAACCCTCACTATAAGCTGGTGGAATAGCACTTTCAATACGCAAAACTCGAGCAGCTATCGGTCCTGGCGGTAAATTGGGATCGGTTGTGCCACCACTACCATTTTGACCACTATTAGTAGCCTCTAAAATATTATTGATAACAAAACTAGTAATCGCAAAAGCTGACAAAACTAAAACTAAACCAATAACACTATTTTTCAAAATCATTTTAGCTTTAGTAATTTTTTCTTCACTACCGGCGGCGGTCATCCAAAGAAAACCAGCATAAATTACTAAAATTACCCCAATTGTCCCAACAAAACCAAGAACAATTCTGATGATATTAGCAACTACCAGACGCGGATCCTTAGCGGTTAAACCAGTACTGGAAGCATAACTGGTTCCTAAATCAAGTCCATCAGTAGTTTGAGCCAAAACTGCTGAGGCGGTCCAAGCTAAACTAATAAAACCAATTGTCAGTAAACTGCTCAATATTATTTTTTGTATTTTTGACATACTTGAATTTTATTAATTACTACCGGCAACTAGTCGCTGCACTAGGCTGACCATCACAGCAAGAACTCTCAGTCGAAATACAAGCGGCATTATCGCTACAAGGTTTAAAGCAATTTTGTCTAGAGTCTTTAACACCGGATCCAACTTCCATTGAATAACGCGTGGATTCAGACAAAAGACCATGAAGAACTTTAATTTTAGTATAATCAGGATAACCATCTGGAACTCCACTATCAATAGCTTGGCTAGTCACCCAAAAACTCGGAGCTGCACCAGCACTATATAAATTAATTAATTGATGTTGATGATTATTGATGTTAACCGAACCGCTACCCAAAGTTGTGGCCATCATAATCTTGTCAAAAGAAAATTCGATTAACTGATTAAGGGCTACACTAGACTGACTAACAGCTGGTGACAAAGAATT
>CAZXQE010000160.1:0-1801 GCA_964643015.1 uncultured Gammaproteobacteria bacterium | reverse complement strand
AGATACCGCTGCGTTGCTTTTTCTGAGGATGCAGACAGAAGGGATATAGTTTCTGAAACGCATAAAATCAGAGGAAACGACAGGATCGTCGTGTCAGCGACCGCTCACAACGTCCTTTGCAGGATCGACCCGGAGGACGAGCTGCTGAAAATACATCCGGACCGGCTAATTTCCGAGTGCGGCAAGATTTTATGGAAGTGTAATATCCTTTGGGTTCCGGATGACGACAAGGCGCTGAACTTCATAGGGCGCCTTCCTTTTTGACCCAGAATTTCTTGACTGTAAAACGATACAGGCGTATGGACTCCCCCTTCTAATTGGCGTTTTTGTTTCAGCAAAATATTCAACCATCCGCATGAAAAGGAGCAGGAATATATGGTCAGCGAGTATGTGAAAGTGGTGCCGCTCGGGGAGCTTCTCGACGCCGGGCATGTTATCGAAGACATGACTAACAAGAGCAAGAAGGCCGCTGTCGAGGACCTAGTCGATATCCTTTATCAGAAGGATCTTCTTCCGCAGAAGGCAGAGGCCTTGAAAAGAGTTCTCGAGAGGGAAGATCTCGCCGTGACGGCGCTTGGTGATGGCATCGCCATTCCCCATGCCCGTTTGGAAGTCGGGCCAAAACCCGTCATAGCTATTGGAAGACATAAGCAGGGAATAGATTTTGGCGCCCCTGATCGCGGCGATGTTCACATAATAGTTCTGATCCTGTGGCAGCCGGAACAGCCGGGCCTTTTCAACAGGCTATTTGCCGGGCTCGTCTCCAAACTCGCAGATCCCGATTTTCGCGATCACATCATGAAGGCTAAAAATTCTAAAGAGATCGCTGCGCTTTTTGCGGATGTAAAGGTGGACATGCTCGCGGGGCGCGCCACTAAATGGGAGGCCGACATCCTGGTTACGCTTCAGCTTCTCGAGGCAAAAAAGTCATCAGGCGCAAAGGGGTTGGCGAGAAAGATAGAGCTCGCAAGGGATGAACTCTCGGGGAGCATGCTATCTAGGTTTGACAGACTTATCAGCCACTACGGCGAGGCCCTGGTTGAGGCTAACGATGGCATATGCCACGGATGCAACATGCAGCTATCCAGTGGGCTCGCCTACGAGATGAAGAGAAATCCCACCTCAGTATATGTGTGCGAACGCTGCGGGCGCTTTATCATAGGCTCTCTGCATGCATAACTATTTGTAAAATAAGCATTTTAAAAGCCTTAAAAAAAGTAGCAACTTTCTCGGGGGAGAGACGATACATCAGATGGGAGAGCTTCACTAACCATCGCAGTGTGCGCCGTGCACACTCAAGTTACCTGGGAGGGTATATGGGATTCAGGCTGTTTCTGGCGATTCTTTCTCTTCTGCTCATTTCGTCATGCGCGGCGTTCGATAGGGACACCGATGCCATCGAAGGCTTTGGCCCTGGCATAGACAGGCCTGGCGAACCCAGTGAGGGCAAACGCCTCGGACCGAACTCCGGTTACTATGCCGGTACCATGACCCTCGACAACAACAGTTGTGAATCGGTATCCGACGAGGCGGGCGTAGAGTCCAAGCTGGCCGTTAAGATAGAGGATGAGGAAGACGGATCGGTTGTGAACGCCACTTTTGAAGGTTCTTCAGGCTCATTTTCTTCGAAGGTAAAAGATAACTCCATAGTTCTCATGGAAGTCATCATGGGAGTTCAGCGCGTATACTACCTGACCTTCGTTGAAGGCGGCATCGAAGGAAGCTGTGAGGTTATCGAGGCCGACGAGGCTGGCGAATTTGGCAAGAGCTGCGCGACTTACACCATCGAGTTAGTGGAAGG
>CAZXQE010000159.1:0-1814 GCA_964643015.1 uncultured Gammaproteobacteria bacterium | reverse complement strand
GATGTGAAGATGCCCAACGGGGAAAAGAATGCCATGCTGCTGGCGCTGTGGCAGCTCCTCGACCGCTACGGGCTTGCCCCGGAAACCCAGCTCGACCGGTATGTCGACTGGGAGCACCGGCTGCTCATGGTGCGCGACGACGAAGCGCGGGATGCGCTCATCAAGATGATTCTGGTTTCCGAAGAGGATCGGGACAACCTGCTGACCGGCGACCAGATTCTCAACTACATGCGCGACAAAACCTTTGAAATCGGTGTGGCGCCGGATCCCGAAACCGGCGGGGTGATCAGGCTGGACACCTACACGGACGAGGAAATCCGGATTCTGATGCGGCTGCGGTTCGAGATTCTCCGGAACCAGCCGGGGCTGAGCAATCCCATGGTGCTGGCGGAGGATGTCGGCAAGGAGCTGATGTCGGAGATTGAGGACCGGAGCGATTTGTTCCGGGGCGTCAGCACCTATGTCAAACCGTACCGGGTGTACTACAACGCCAGGACCGCGTCCCACATTCTCGGATATGTCGGCATGGCCACCGATCGGGAGGTCCGCAATTTCAACGGCGCCATCGTGGAACGGGCGCTGGGGCTGGAGGCCGGCACCCTGGCCAGCCATTGGCCCGCGGTGTCGGCGGACGGCACGGAGGTGCCGCTGACGCGCGCGCAGAAGGAACAGAACAAGCAGATGGACGCACAGATTGCCGATTATGGCCGCCTGCATCCCGGTGCCCTGTACACCAACCGGGACATCATCGGCAAAAGCGGCATCGAGCTCGGGGCGGAGACCCTGCTGCGCGGCATCGACGGGCAGACCACCCGCGAGGTGGACCGGGATGGCCGCCCCACCGAGATCTCCCTGGACCGCTCGGCGCAGCCGGGCGCGGACATTTATCTGAGCATCGACCTGTCGCTGCAGCAAACCGCGCTCGACTCGCTGCAACGCAACATTGAGCGCATCCGCACCATGGGGGGCCGCAAGAATTTCGGCGACGCGGACGCCGGCGCGGTGGTGGCGTTGGATGTGCGCTCCGGGGAAGTGCTCGCGATGGCCAGCTGGCCGGATTACGATCCCAATGTGTTCCTGGAGGGATCCGATGGGGACATTGCCGCGATGCTGTCCGATCCCGGCCAGGGGACCTGGAACCGCGCGGCACAAGGCGCCTATCCGCCGGGTTCCACCTACAAGCCGCTGGTGGCGGCGGCGGCGCTGGAGAGCGGCATTATCACGCCGGACACGCGCATTCTGGCCAATTACACGGACAGCTGGCTCAACGACCGGCTCGAAACGGAGGCCCGCACGCACCTGACCAATCTGGAAGGCAACCAGGGGAACATCTCCCTGGAACGGGCCCTGTCCACCTCCAGCAACATGTATTTCTACAAGGTGGGGGTCATGACCGGCATCGACGCCATTGCCAGTTTCGCGAGGCTTTTTGGCTTCGGGCGGAAAACCGGGATAGAAATCGACGAGAGCACCGGTTCGCTGGCCTCGCGCGAATACAAGCGGATGTATTACAATGAGGACTGGTATCCGCTGAACACGGCCATGGCGTCCATCGGCCAGCTGTACAACGCATTCACGCCATTGCAGTTGAGCAATTATGTCGCGACCATCGCCAATGGCGGCACACGGCACACGCCGCACCTGGTGCGCATGGCCCTGTCGGAAACCGGCGAAGTGCTGGTTGGTCCATCCGCCCCGGGCGAGGTGCTGGATGTCTCCGCGGACAATCTGGCCGCCATCCGCAGGGGCATGGTGGCCGTGGCCAACGCGACGGACGGCACGGCGGTCAATGTGTTTCGGGATTTTCCGTTTGA
>CAZXQE010000158.1:0-1818 GCA_964643015.1 uncultured Gammaproteobacteria bacterium | reverse complement strand
CGGCCGGATTGAGGTTGTATAGTATTGTCTTTGCCAACTTATCATTTGTATCGAGGCGATTCAGAAACTTCGACATGGCTTTGGCTGTGCTGAATGTACCGATTGAATCGAAACCGGTATCCGGTCCCAGTTTATTAAACAAGCGCGTATTGTTGTTGCGAATGGCACCATAATGGAATTGCTGTGTCCAGCCTTTCTCCCAATCCATTTCAGCAAAAATAACCAGCATGGCAGATTTAAACTTCAGGATTTCTTCGTTCGACAAATCTTTTCCACCATACACTTTATTGAAAATGCTTTTAATTTCGGATTCGGTATAATCTTCTGCGTAGAATTCCTCGATACCATGATCGGATAATTTACATCCCATTTTGTGAAAGAAATCATGGCGTTTACGAAGTGCGGTAATCATGTCGTCGAAATTTACAATGCTTATCTCTGAAACCTGTGCCAGTTGTTCTACATATGCACGGAAGCCGGTTGCACTTTCAACAGCCATTGCTTTATCCGGTCGCCAGGTCGGTAACATTTTGATTTCAAAACCGTCGTTTTTGGTTTTGATGTGATGTTCGAGTGAATCTACCGGATCATCAGTTGTACAAACCGCCTCTACTTTGTAGTGACGCATCAGATTACGTGCTGAATATTCGGGAGAATTCAGTTTCTCATTACAGGCATCGTAAATTTCACGGGCTGTTTGGGGAGATAAGAGTTTTTCGATACCGAAAGCAGTTTTCAACTCCAAATGTGTCCAGTGATATAACGGATTACGCATGGTATAGGGAACTGTTTCCGCCCATTTCTCAAATTTCTCCCAATCAGATGTTTCTTTTCCGGTGATGAATTTTTCGTCCACACCATTGGTACGCATAGCCCGCCATTTATAATGATCTCCACCCAACCATGCTTCAGTAATGGTTTTAAACTGATGGTCGTTGGCTACCATGGATGGAACCAGGTGACAGTGATAATCGATTATCGGCTGTTTGGCTGCATGTTCGTGAAATAACTTCTGTGCAGTAGGTGTCTGCAATAAAAAGTTTTCGTCCGGAAATTTTCTCATGATTTGAATGGATTTATACTATTATATATTAGTTCTGTAAATGAAGATTAATGATAATTATAATAAAATTTTATTATATAAAAATTATAAGTATATGTACAATATGTTGATTAATAGCTTTTTATTAAGTATTCAAATAGTATTTAATCATTCCGTGTTCGGACACGAAGGTACAAAAAATTTTGAAATTACAAAATATGTTGTATTTTTGTGAAAATATTTTACTGTGTTCGCACACGATATTACAATTTAAAATGGAAAAGGCAAATATTCGGATTAAGGATATCGCTATGTTAGCCGGGGTTTCAGAGGGGACGGTTGACAGGGTGTTGCATGACCGGGGAGAGGTGTCTCAGAAAACAAGGGAAAAGGTTCAACGGGTGCTGCAGGAAATTGATTATTCTCCAAATCTCCTGGCCCGCTCGCTTGCCACGAAGAAAAATTACTTTCTTGCCTGTATTATCCCAGAACATAATTCGAACGAATACTGGCAGTCGGTGGAAAATGGTTTTGATCAGGCTGCCCGTGATTTTTCACATTATAATGTAAAACTTAAAAAGTATTATTATGATCAGTTTGATGTACGTAGTTTTACTCTATTGACACAATCTGTATTAAAAGACCGGCAGCCGGATGCATTGATTATTGCGCCGATTTTTAAGGAAGAAACAATGAAGTTACTCCAGACACCAGAATTTGAATCGGTACCTTTTTCATTTATAGATTCAATGATTGAAGAAAAGAACTTTTTAACT
>CAZXQE010000157.1:0-1830 GCA_964643015.1 uncultured Gammaproteobacteria bacterium | reverse complement strand
TGCGGGCATTACGCTTGGCTTCCAGCTTGTCGCAGAGCGCCATGAGTTCGTCGATCTTGGCGACAATCCGCTTTTGTTCAGCGAGGGGCGGGAGGGGGACCAGAAATTCGCGCATTGTTTTTAAGGAGACATTTTTAATTGTCGAACCAGTTGCTTCTGCGAAAGCATACTCTATGAAGTATTTACTATTAAGTACTTTTTTTATGAAGTCCTTTGATATATTTGAACACAAATTGAAGTAACAAGCACTCTTACCAAGTATTACATTTTCATTGTTATAAAAAGCTACGTTTCCAATTGTTCCGTTTATTGAAACAAAAACTGTTCTATCAGTAAGATGCTTTTTATGCTTTAAGTACTCTTCTGCAGATACCCGTCTGGTATTTTCTTTGATTTCAATTTTTCCATCATTTAAGTTATTGCCATTAATAAAATAATAGACTCCGTTATCATCATAATTTGGGGTACCATGTAAACCATCTCCAAGAAGTGTTACAATTTCTTCATTTCTCACCCAAGCCCATCCCTCCGGCACTTCATACGGCACTTCTTCCGGCTTAATCGGTGGCAGTTCTTTCTGGTTTTTGATCTTCCCCTCTTTAATCAGCCGTTCCTTCTCCGCCTGTATCTCTTTCAACAGCTCGCTGGCCGGTTGATCCTTGGGGTCTTGCTGGACTAGCTTTCCCTGCATGGCAAGGGAGAGGATGAGTTCCCGCAGTTTTTTAATCCCGTCTGGGCTTTCGAGGGTAGTGTCAAAGTGTTTTTGCAAAAGATGCAGCGTATTATTCATCGTTTTTCTCCATGATTTCCCAATATCCGCCTAATTTTGGACCCTGCCGCTTTATAACACCTTCTTTTTTAAGATTATTGATATAACTTTCTATAGTCCTGCTGCTTTTATTGATTGTTTTTGCTATTTCTATAGCGGTGATATAGGGATTATCACAAAGCAAAGAAAAAGTTTGCTCTACATTCTTTCCGAAATCATTCCGAAGTCTTTCCGCAATCTTCGCGAATTTTTTCGGTTTTACTTCCGAAGTTTGTTGCTCATCATAGGCCTCTTCATGGGCCTGCAAGCTAAAGTTTTTATTTTTAATGAAGTCTGCTGGATACGGAAAAACCAAACGCATAAAATTTCTGCTAATCTGAAAGGCCTCTTTTCCATAAGCCTCTAGAATACGGGGAATCCCTGAGCCCAGATGTTCCACAATTTCAAGATCCCGGAATATCCGCATAATCTCTTTATTGCGGGGGGCCGTGTGACCTGCAAAGAAATCTTCCATTTCCAGCCCGTAGGGTAATCCTCCTGCAGAAGTGATTTCCAGCCTATCGGAAAAAAATTCAAACTTGGGAACGCTGCCGTTCGAATAATCATTATGAACAATGGCATTTACTACCGCTTTTCCCTCATTATCAATACCAATATGAATCTCTCCACCGTCACGATAATTAAGGAAAGCAACTACTTCTTTTTCTAATGAATCCGTCAGTTCTCTTTTATACTCAATGCGGTTCGATTCCATCACTTTTCCCCTAAGGCCTGCATCAATTCCTTTTTCAGCTCATCGCGGGTAGCGTTCATCTCTTTGACAATAACCTCATACTCCTGCATCAGCTCTTCCGGGTCACCGTGGTTTACTTCCACTTGATGGGGATTCTTGAAGTCCAGATTGTAATTGCGCGCTTCAATCTCTTTTAGCGAAACCCTCCAGGCGTGCTCTGTCACCTTGCGCTTGTTCCACCACTTCTTTTCAAGATCAAATTCACCAATAGTCAGAGGCTTGGAACGGGAATACGATTTGTATCCTTCAGGATACGGATGCTCGAAAA
>CAZXQE010000156.1:0-1833 GCA_964643015.1 uncultured Gammaproteobacteria bacterium | reverse complement strand
AGACGAAAAAAAGGATTAAGAATTAAGGAGTAAGGATTAAGTTTCCCGTCAGACGGAGCAAAAAACGAAGATCGAGGCTCGATGTTCGATGGTCGAACACCGGATACCATCAGGTGGAGGAAAGAAAAAATAATGATAACAGGATGTTAATTTGCTCCGTCTGACGGAAGGGGTGGATATATTTCTATTGCGTATTAACCAGTTACGTGATAGTCCACCGCGACTTTCGAGCTTTGTAGAAAGCTCATTGAAAAGACCAAAATCCCAAAAGGGGCCCTCCCTTTGGTTCCGTTTGCCGGGCTTGTCCGGCGGCGGCGCGAGGGCCTCCCAAAGGTTTAAACCAAAGGAGTAAGGTATGACAGTTGAAGTGCAGGTGAAAGACATGCTGGAAGCGGGCGTCCATTTCGGACATCAGACCCGCCGCTGGAATCCGAAGATGCGTCCATACATCTTCGCCGCAAGGGATGGGATCCACATCATCGATCTCGATCAGACGGCCTCTCTGGCACGCGATGCCTACAAGTTCGTCGCCGATACGGTCGCGCTTGGCAACAGCATCCTCTTCGTCGGAACGAAAAAGCAGGCCAAGGATGTCGTCGAGTCCGAAGCCAAGAGGGTCGGGCAGTTCTACGTCTCCAACCGCTGGCTGGGCGGGATGCTCACCAACTTCCGCACGATCCGGCAGTCCATCGACCGCCTCAACGATCTCGTCGAGAAGCGCGAGAAGGGCGAGCTCGAGAAATTGACCAAGAAGGAAGCCCTCCAGATCGAACGCGAGATCGAAAAGCTCGAATTCTCCCTCGGCGGAATCAAGATGATGAAGAAGATTCCCGGCGCGGTTTTTCTGATCGACCCGAGCAGCGAGATAATCGCTAAAAAAGAGGCGAACAAGCTCGGCATCCCCGTGATAGCGCTCATCGATACCAACAGCGACCCTGAGGGGATCGATTATATCATCCCCGGCAATGACGACGCGATTCGCTCCATACAGTATTTTTCGAAGATAATCGCCGATGCCTGCGAAGATGGAAACAGGAGGCGTGAGATCTCCCTGCGCGAGCAGGAGGCT
Organism: uncultured Gammaproteobacteria bacterium; assembly: GCA_964643015.1. Lineage (GTDB taxonomy): Bacteria > Patescibacteriota > Patescibacteriia > Patescibacteriales > Patescibacteriaceae > UBA1359. The sequence goes on along the minus strand of CAZXQE010000156.1, from coordinate 764 downwards.
CAGGCAGCCGAGCAGGCGAAGGAACAGAAATTCAAAGGTCCGGCGATACGCGAGAAAAAGATCACAGGCAGAGGGCGTGCATGGGTAGCGCGGGGCGCCACTGCTGAGGCGGCGAGCGATGCTGATGCGGAACAATTTGCCAAGGTGAAGGTCGAAGAGACCACCGAAGCTGGCAGCGATCAGAATCCGTGAATGGCGACTGGTAACTGCTGGAAAAAACAGGAGATCCTGTCAGACGGAGCAAGTTTGTGTCGGTGTGATTACTGCCGTGACTGCTGACTCGTGACTGGTAACTGCTGGAAAAATCGGAAGATTTTGTCAGACGGAGCAAGAGTTACCGTGACTCGTAACTGGTGAAAAAACAGAGGCCAGATGCGAGAGGTTAGAAGCTAGAAAAACCTCGACCGTGGAAATCACGCTTCTCACTTCTAGATTCTAGCTTCTGGAACCTTAACCTCAACCGTATCCAATTGGGGACGCAAACGGTGCGTGTTCCCGGAAAAAGATCGAACCACTAAGGGTCCAAATGCCAAAAACGCCTAAACACATAGCCATCATAATGGATGGAAACGGAAGATGGGCTGCGGAGAACGACCTTTCGCGCTCCGAGGGGCATCGTAAGGGAGCCGAACGTATAGAGGGAATCATCGAGGCGTGCAAAGAGCGTGGTGTGAAGTACATAACTCTCTACGCTTTTTCAGATGAGAACTGGCAGCGTCCTTCGGATGAAGTGCTTGCGCTCATGCAGCTTCTCAGACACTTTC
>CAZXQE010000155.1:0-1843 GCA_964643015.1 uncultured Gammaproteobacteria bacterium | reverse complement strand
TGACCACTGAGACGGCCAAGGCCGGAGACCAAGCAAAAAAGAGTAGCAAGGACTGCTTTGATCTTGCTGAAGCCTTTGGCGCGATCGCCAAGGCCACTGGAAACGAGGAATTGAGCAAGGGGCTAAATCTGATCGGCGGCCTTGCTTCTTCTTTCGCCCAAGGCGGTGTTGTTGGCGGGGCATTTGCCATATTCTCTACTCTGGTCGGTTCTCTGGTGTCTTTAGGCAGCGATAAACAGGTCGCTCTCACTGTTGATCAGGTCATTGATTCTTTGGGAGCCCTTGGAGATAGAGTAAAGGAGATTCAGGATTTCAAGTTCGACGAAAACGCCCTTTTCTCTGATGAATTGAAATATGTCCAGGACCAGATTACGGCGTTGATCAGCAAGGGCAGCACGCTCACCGTCCTTGAAAAACAGCGCCTGAATGAACTGCTTGCATCCATTGAACCGCTCAAAAAGCTCTCTGATAGCCTGGATTTGATGGGCACGTACAATACCTCAGTGGGGAAAACCCTTGAGCTGGCCCGCAGCTATGCAAGCACATTTGGAAGCTCGGCAATGGCGCAATCAAACGATATGATGATCCGCGCCAGCTTAAATTTAATCAATTACATCAAGACGCTCGAGGCCGGAACCCCGGCCTATAATCAAAGCCTTTACGATCTGGCAAAACTGCAGGCCGAACTCGGCAACACAGGTGAGGGGCTATCTCTTTTCCTTGGGGATGCCGCCCAAAAGCAGGTTCAGTCTTATATTGATCTAATTAATACTTTTGGCGATTCTGCCTATGACGCAGCTACAGGGATCAGAAGTTTTTCAGTAGAACTTGACTCGATGCTCAAACAATTGACCGGTCAATATACACAATTTGAAAAAGACACAAAGTCCGTTTCGGAAACGATAAAACAGCTTCTGTATTTCAAGATCGATCTCGATACAACAGACCTTGATGAAAAAATAGCCCTATCAATCAAGTCGATGAATGCCTATCTGGCTACTCTGAACCCAGATAGTGACGCCTGGAAGGATGCCAAAAAACTCATCGATGAGTTGACACAAAAATTCAATGATTTAGGCGGGGCAGTGGAAGACATTCCAAATGTAAATATTGGAACCACGGGAGTAACCCCGGCCTACGCTTCTGGCGGATTCGTCCCCAATACTGGCATTGCGATGCTGCATGGCAATGAATTCGTCCTTAACCGTGAAGCAACTTCCGCACTCGGCGCCGGAGCGCTGCAGCAGTTCAATGCCACACTTAACCCGTCTGTCTTGGTCGGGGATTCCGTGGCCAACAAATCACAGCAACAGACAGTGATCAATATCGTCGCCGGCAACACGACGCCGGAGACATGGTTCAAGATTTCTGACCGCCATATTCAGCCGCGCATCAACACCAGGACGCGGAAATTCCAGGTGCAGGCGAATCCCTATGCACAGTAGCGCGGTAAAAATCACCTATGGATCAACCACCCTGTTATTCGGCAAGGATGAAGTGCTGGATACGGTATGGACGCAAGTGCAGGCCCACCAGGTGCACGTCAAGCAGGCCACTGCCCCAAGCGTAAACTATACCGGCGCTGTGGTCGATGCCCTTGAAATCGCTTTTGACCTGCAGCGCATGGACACCCTGGATAAAATAGACCAGTTCCTGGAGTGCGGAGAAGAGCTTACTCTCTACTACTCACAGCAATTTGACGACACCGCGCACATCCATTGCGTGCCCCTGCGTGACGGCATGGAAGAGATAGAGACCTTTGGTCAGATAGAGGCCGTGGTCAGAAGAGTTAAATTTGTCGAGACCTCAAACTAATGCCATGGTATGACGGAAATATCCCGGC
>CAZXQE010000154.1:0-1849 GCA_964643015.1 uncultured Gammaproteobacteria bacterium | reverse complement strand
AATTTATCAGCCCGCCAAAGATTCGAACTCTGACCAATTGGGTTGGAGCCAATCATGCTAGCCGTTACACCAACGGGCTATAACCTTTTAAATTCTAAAATACCATCTTTAATCATTCTTTCAATTTCAGCATCATAAATATCGACCATTTCTTTCCAGCTATCTATTTCATTATGATTATCATAATATAGATAAACAGCATGATCTCGAATCAAAGATGTGAAAGCAGCTTTAGCATATTGCTGTTTTTTCCATACTGATTTTCCATTTTCGAGGGTCAATCTCTCACCTTTGAAAATAATAACCCACGCTTCTGGATCTTTAGCTTCAATATAGCAACGATCTTGAATCACAGAATTTATGACGTTTATCATTTCTTGATTCATTATTCTTGTCCTGGAAAATTTGCTACACATACTGCTGCAAATGTGTGTCCAGTTTGAGCTACAACTCCAGTAGGCTTAAGAAAACCTTTTGCTACAAGTTCTTTATAGATCTGTTCATTTTCTGACCAAGTTTTTGCTAATACTTCGTTTTCTTTCAGCTCAACTCCAGGAATATTTACAGTTACCATACAAAATGGTTCACCCATAAAAGCATCTTCAGAGTTTTCTGCTATAACAAGTCTTATTGCTTTTGCATCGCCATCTGTATATTTTGCAAATTCAGCATAAACTTTATAACCCATAACTGTAAACACGTTATTCATAGTTGCCTCTGCTTTGATTTATGATATAAAGCATTTCGCTTTATACTTCTTTTAGTGCCTTTAGCATTTTTATTTCCTTTACAATAAGTCGGCAATAATCCATCACAATTTCTACAAATAATTCTACAATTATCAAAAGAATGATTGTCGCTATTGCCATCAATATGGTCCATCACTAAAGGAACAGGCTTTCCGTGCCATTCGGTTATTCCGCAAATTTGACACTTATGTCCGCGTGTGTTGATTAAATAAAATCTAGCATCTCTTTTAGAATCAAATTTTTGATTTAATTCAAAACGATCATATTTTAATTTTAACTTATATTTTTTCTTGCAATCATTATTGCAATATAAGTTTCTATTAGTAATATTCCCGCAAAATAAACATTTATTTTTTTTTGGATTTCCATCACCGCCATTAGCTATAGATACTTTTCTGTTGATCTCATCACGATTCTCTTTAGTGCTATAGGATCTTGCACATTTGCTATCACAAAATCTACCAGAGCCATAAGAGCCATCATGATCATTTCCACAATTTTCACATTTCATATATTTGAACCTCATGCTTTTCTTAATGATATATTATATGCACGTAAGTTCAAATATATAATTATTCGGAATGGTGAGAATCGAACTCACTTGATGTCCTCATTCCAAATGAGGCGGCCAACCTTTTGCCCACATTCCGTTTATTTAAACTCTATTGTTGCTCGCTATTGTCGAGTTCGACCATTCCCCAGTTGAGGAGCCTCATCTATCGTTGCAAGCTATCGTCGAGTTTTTAGCTACGCATTAGATCAACATGATCTCCAAAGTATTTATCAAAAGTCTGAATTAAATTTTCATAATCAGAACTTTTCATCTCTTTTTGAATTTCAGCAACTTTATCTACTGACATTCCCATTTGTTTACCAAGTTTAACGGCTAATCCTAAAATTACAAAAGCATTTCCTTCAGGGCCGTCTAAGTCAATTACTAACTTATCTGGTTCAACTTTATTTATTATTGCCATTTTAAACCTCGAACAAAGTTAATTGTCTACTGTTTTCATCAGCATGAGTTAATTTATATTCATGCTGCATTTCTTCATATTGAGCAATAATATCTTTCATTTCTTGAATATTTACCCACACTCTTG
>CAZXQE010000153.1:0-1850 GCA_964643015.1 uncultured Gammaproteobacteria bacterium | reverse complement strand
GGAAGGATCCTCGTACGTACAAACCAGTTTCCCCTCCTTGTCCGTTAGATAGGGGACCATTGCTTTGTCATCCCAGCTTCGAGTATATGCTTCGCCTAATTTCAAGATTTTCTCATACGCGATGTATCCTCCGATTCCATCGGTACCGCGTCCATAAAATGGCATTCCAAGCGTCAGCTTATGTGCCGGAATTCCAGCCTCTATGTGTCTATCTATTCCTTCCTGGGCGCATATCCAGCCGACATGCTCCGAGCGATACAGTGAAGCATGGTGCTTGGGAGGATTCCCCATATCGTAAGTCATGACATTCACAAAATCTACAACTGGCTCCAAGGCCTTGAAATCCACATATCCTGCCCCTGCCGGTGATGCAAATGTAAGTAGTTTATCTTTCCCTATCATTTTCCGAATTTCTTTCATCAAAAGAGTGAAGTTCTCAGTATCGTCCGCAGATGCAGAAATGTTGGCTGCTTTACTGGTCGGATACTCCCAATCTAGGTCAATGCCATCCAAACCAAAAGCTTTTATTATCCTCAGACAGTCAGATGCAAAAGCAATCCGGTTCTCGTTGGTCGCTGCCATTTCACTGAAATTACCACTTCCCCATCCCCCTATGGAGAGCATCACTTTGAGAGCGGGTTTCTGCTTTTTTAATTCCGCGATAGCTCTAAGACGATCAGGATTATCAATTCGCACGCCATTAAACGTTTTATTCACATGCCCAAATGCGTAGTTAATGTGTGTCACCATATTTGGATCAGGCATAATACGACTCCAGGAAGTCACGTAAGCCAAAACGATCCCCGAATTTTCACCGAATAGATTCTCTTTACCGGCGAGCCATAGGAGCGATCTACCCAAAACTCTGCGATAATTTGGATCTTCCATAGCGCCTGCCCCATGCCCCGGAATCATTGTAACAATACGAGTCCCTTCATATAAGTGCGTATACAAGAGTTTGGGGGAAGAATCCTGATGACTGGTCTCAAGTAAGGTATGGACTCTATCCGATTGCCAAAGGCCCCCATATACTTCGTCATGAATAACAAAATCTGAAGTTCCTCGGGTGATAAAGTGGTTCTTGTCTACGACCTGAACGGGAATTTCAACATCTTCATGATATGTGGAAGGCTTATATCCCTCCCCTCCTATCGTTTCATTTTTGAAGAGGTATTTGGAGCCGACCATCTGGCTGAATTCCGGCCACTCTGAATAGGAGCATATGCCGTGATGAAGGAATAGAACCGGCTTGCCCCCTTTCACTAAATTCAAATAGTCCTTTTTAAGCTCATCGGTTATTTCGTTCCATGTATCATAAAAAACCAATACATCATAGTTCTGAGAACTTTCAGATTTTAGTAGTTTTTGTGCATCCGGATTCTTGTGCTCTTTCCAGGTAATATGCTCCAGACTATCGAACATCTGAGTAAAAGCACCCCTATCGAAAGAATGACCTTCAGTTACGACAGCTACACGCACTGGTTCTGAAGCGGGCTGTGCCAACGAATCAATAGACATAGCCCTCAGAATGAGAGCTAATGCAATTATATTAAAATAGATGTGTTTCATAATATATTTTTATAGTAGTTTAATTATAAACAATTTATTAAAAATTAATTAGAATTTTAAAAGACGATTACTGGTGAAAGGGTTATGATTAAGCTCTTCTTGCAACATACTCAAAGGTCCATGCCCCGGGCAAAGAAGTGTATTAGGTGGAAGGCATAAAATCTGTTTTTTCAAAGTTTCTAAAAGCCGTTCCCTGTCGTAAAAAGGGTATCCCAAGGACCCTGAAAAAAGGCAATCTCCTACGATCAGAGCATAATTAGGGTTATCTCTAAACCCGCTCA
>CAZXQE010000152.1:0-1862 GCA_964643015.1 uncultured Gammaproteobacteria bacterium | reverse complement strand
CCTTATTGAAGTAATCCCGCTCTAACACCCAGCGCTTGAGTATCTTTTCGGCGTTCTCAAAGGCGTACAGTGTCTGCGATTCCATGCGCGCATAGTCAAGCGCAGCCCTGGTTTCACGTGGCCATCGGGACAAAAGCCTTTCGTACATGGTTTCTGCGCGAGGATACTGAGCCTTATCCACAAGCCCCTGGGCGTAACGGTAGTACCAGCGCTTCATAGGCCATATACGGTCGGCGCTTAAAAACAAATCATCAGCTTCCTGGTACTTGTCCGACGTTATTTGACGATAACCTTGTGCATAGGTGGAATTGGCTTTTATCGGCTTGTAGACAAAATTGTAACCAAGGAAATACAACGCGCCAAGCGCAGCTCCGGCTAGGACAAGGGCTTGCAGCATGGGAAGTATGGAGTGGCGGAACAGGTAGGCAAGCGTGCCCTTCTCCGCTTCCAAAGCGGCGCCGGTCTTTTTTTCAAAACCGGCTGGCACCGCGATATAGCGCTTTAGAATTTTGCCGGTGTGCTTTGCAGCGTCTTTGGCCGACGCCCCGTCAACCAGCATCCATATCAATTCTGCCTGCTGCGCTTCGCTGCCCTTGGAGTTGGCTATCGCGTCTTCGACGCACAAGCGCAGATTAAGCGGATATGAAAGCAAGGTGTCCTGCAGGGCGTCCACCTGGGCGTCACTCAGCTCCACAGCACGGACTTTACCGCTTTGAGCCCTGTCCGAAGCCGAGTCTATCCTGGATTTGAACGACGATGCCGCTGGCTGCGGCGCGGCTTTTCCGGCTTTTGGGCTATCAAAACCGGGAATGGAAAAATCTCCACCCCAGCCGGCATCAAGAGAAAACATATCCGCACCGACCGGCGCGTCGCTATCCAGAGAAGCCAACTGGCCGTCCAGGTCGTTCTGCAAGCCGCCGGAAAACGCAGCAGCATCAAGATCGGGAACCAGTGCGCCCGTGTCGGAAGCGGCCGCCTCGCCGGACAAGTCGAAACTATCAAATGCGTCGATGTCCATGCTGGGTAGCTCGGAATCCGCAGCTGCAGACAGGTCGGTTCCCATGCTACCGGCTTCGCCTGCATCGTCCAAGGCTTGCGGCTCCAAAGGCTCGGAGGAAGACGGGTCAATATCAAAATCTGGTATGGAAAAATCTTCTGGCATGGAACTGGCTGCCTGAGCATCTTCGGCTTGAAGATCTTCAGGCATAAAGCTATCAAGGAGCGTATCGCCAGGCGGAGTGTCGCCCAGAACGTCCGTTTCGCTGGACAGTTCATCGGCCAGGCCACCGGTAAGCATCGAGCTTATGTCAAAGTCTTCCGGCTCATCTAGCTTAGACTCAGAGCTGTCCGCGTTGGCGGATGCGTTCATCATATCGTCGGCAGGTAAGAGTGAATCAAAATCCTCAAGCGCATCGAGCTCAGCCGGCTCATCCAGTTGTTCTGCCGTTGCCGCACTCTCCGGTTCATCAGACCCAACCGGCATATCCAAATCCGGCAGCTCAAAATCTTGGCTTAAGTCCAGCGTGTCGCTTGTGTCTTGTGAAGGCGCTTCCGCCTCCGGTAGAGAGTCCAGATCGAGGGTTCCAAGAAAATCGCTAAAGTAATTGCCTTGCGTTGGTGAATCAATAAGCTCCGCGTTGTTATCATCACCTGGCCCGGAAGGTTCCTGTAGCAATTGCTGGAGCGCTGCTTCCTCGGGAGCTGCTTCGGGCTTACTGGCTTCGGCAGGAACAGGTTTTGGCGGCGGCGGCTGAATATCCTGGTAGGTCTCGCCCCATAGCTCAAGCGCCTCGGGTTCATTACCCAAGGTTTTTAGTGAGTCTTTGAAGGATTCTATATCTCGCAATCGGGGCATTCGTCCC
>CAZXQE010000151.1:0-1866 GCA_964643015.1 uncultured Gammaproteobacteria bacterium | reverse complement strand
TAAAGCGTCATAGCCCGCGTTACAATATCAGCCTGAAAGACGGCAAAACCTATCCGTCCATCCGTATCACCAACGAGGAATACCCCCGCGTGTTCCGCACCAGGCGTATCATCAACGACGGCAGTCGCTACTTTGGCCCATACCCGAGCGCGGAGCTCATCGACCGATACCTGGAACTGGTCCGCAGGCTGTTTCCGCTCCGCCGCTGCGTGACTATGCGGGCCCGGGGCGGTCCGTGCACCTACTACCACATAGGCCGATGTTCCGCACCCTGCGCCGGCAAAATAAGCCGGGACGACTACATGCTCCAAGTGGAGCGGGTTGCTTCCCTTTTATCCGGCCATAGCGACGAACTGCTTTCGCGGCTTAAGACCGAGATGGCCGAGGCGAGCGCAGCGCTACAGTTCGAGAAAGCGGCTAGCCTGCGCGACTCGGTGTCAGCGATAGAAGCCTTCCGGGGCGAAAGCGGCATGGAGGATTTTTCCGAGGGCGACCGCGACTACCTGGCCTGGGAAGCCGATGGCAGTCTTATCTCCTTCGTGGTGTTCCAGGTGCGATCGGGCAAGCTGGTTGGCCGCGACCTGTACCGGGAGCGATTCTTCGGCAGTGAATCGGATGCATCCCAAAGCTTCGTAACAGCCTACTACGGCCCAGACCGCCTGCCTCCGCCGCTCGTGTATGTACGCGATAAAGATTCCATGGAGCTTTCCCTGGAATACCTGAAGCGCGAACTGGGCGCGAGCACGGAGCTGTGCGTGCCCGACGAGCGTCGCCACGAAACAGCCATGGCCATGGCCCGCTACAACGCGCACGAGGATCTGGCCAAGCGCCGCCGGGAGCTTGGTGACCTGGAAGCGCTGGAAAGCCTGCGCTCTGCCTTGACCCTGGAACGGCTACCGGAACTGATAGTGGGTTTCGATATAGCCCAGCTGTCCGGCAAGCACACGGTTGCGAGTATGGTAACATTCCGTAACGGAGCGCCGGATAAAAAATCCTACCGGGTGTACAAGATACGCAGTCTGGACGGTGCCATCGACGACTTCGGCGCTATGCGCGAGGCCACGGCCCGGCACTTTACCCGGGTTGCCAACGGCGAGCTGGACGCCCCCGACTTGGTGCTCATCGACGGCGGCAAAGGCCAGGTGAGCGCTGCGAAAGCCATGCTGGACGCCCTGGGCCTTGAACTGCCCGTGGTAGGCCTAGCCAAGGAAAACGAGGAGCTGTGGACCCACGGAGCGCGCGAGCCAATAGTCCTTGCGCGCGACAGCGCGGCTTTGCGCCTGGTGGTCGCCATACGCGACGAGGCCCACCGATTCGCTACCGGCATGAACCAGCGCCTACGGGGCAAGGCCGTAGGCTTTCCGGTGCTGGAAGCGGTCAAAGGCGTCGGGCCAAAAAAAGCAAAGATCATCATGGATGCTTTCGGTTCGCTCAAGGCGGTTGCAGAAGCTGCTCCGGAGTACATAGCCCGATCTGCTGGCCTAGCCCAGTCGGCTGCCGTCGCCGTCAGGGATGCAGCGCTTAGCGCGGTACAGACCGAAATAGAATCTTAACCCGCCGGTGAGTCTGCGCTAGCTCAGTTGACCAAAACCGGCCAAAGCGTATATCGTACCAAGCGAAAAATAGCGGACCTATCAAACTTGGGTTGTTAGCGCTTCCCTATAGCCTTTTTCTGATTCGGAGATTTCTCCCATGGACATGCTCGACCCGCTGCCTCCATCGGTTCTACGGGACCGCCTTATAGCCCTAGCCGATGTGTATGCGCGTGCGGACGCTGCCGTCGATGCCTTTGTCGCCGCTTCCGGCCTTGCATGCCCTTTTGGCTGCGGAACGTGCTGTGAAGCTTTTATCCCGGACATTTTGCCC
>CAZXQE010000150.1:0-1889 GCA_964643015.1 uncultured Gammaproteobacteria bacterium | reverse complement strand
AATCCTATCAAAATCAAAACACTGTTTTCTTTCTCTAATTCCAAAGTAAACTTCCGCAACATTGAAGCGTAATTCGTATCAAGTACGGTTTCAAAATGTTTCTCTGCATTCGGATTGATAACAGCAATTTTTTTATACCCCTCTTCAAAATCAGTTCCAGATTTACTTTCAAGATCATCGGGAATATGAGAGCCGTTTGAATAAACGATTTTTTCGTCTTTTTCTTGCCAAGAAATAGACCCATGAAGTTTAATAAGATTGAAAAGTGGAATATCCGAGGTGTTGTCAAACTGCAAACTTTTATATCTCTGAATTTTGTTAAAATTCGCTACGCTGAATGTAGGATTTATCTGCCCAGCAAAGCCGTCATTATAGGGAATGCTCAATCTTTCGCAAGAATCTTCCATGAACATATCAAAGTTAGTGGTGAAAATATTCACCTGCTTATTTACGATATGCAACGATCTGCTTGAAATAGTGTTTGCCCAAAATCCAAGAAAAGAATCATAATTCTGTTTGGTTTTGGCTAGCTTTGCTTTTTCGTCTGTATCAGATTCAAGCGATTCATCGAGTACGGCTTTTGATTTTTTTATTAGCTTGTAATAATCCTTTTGTGCCTGTGCTTTCGTGGATTCTTCATTCATTCGATTTTCGATGTCGAGTAGGGTCGTAAGATAATCAAGTGAACAACCTGAACCAATAAGCAGATTGATATGTCCGCTTTGTATAATCTCCTTCAATTCTTTGTTGTCTATTTTTTTCATAGTGCTTTAGTTACAAAACCTCAAAAATAATTTCTTTGATATATTCTTCAGATTCCTCAATTTTTGCTTTCATTTCTGCAATTTTATTCTGCTCAACAACAATTTTACCTCCAAAATCATTCTGTTTCTCAATAGAAACATAATCAATCAAGTAATTTGAGAATTCGGTTTTATTGATTGCTAACTTTGAAACGCCCTTCGCTAAATCCGCAACAATTTGTTCCCTGATCGCATTAAAGTAAGCGTGATAAAAAGAAAGGTTTACCGGATACTTTGCGTCCTTTTTGGGCGTTAAGATAAAACACAAATCACTTGCAATAAATTTACCATTTACATAATGAGTTCTACCAAGTGAGCCAGCTGCGCCAAAAGCAAAAATCAGAGCTTCGCAATCATGTGTGTATGAATTGTGTTTACTCCATTCTTCGGCAGCCGTAATAAAATCAAATTCACCCTCTGTTTTCTTTGTGCTTTGCAAAGTACCTTTTTGAATATCAAAGAGTGCGGAAATTTCTACCGATTCATTTCCGTTTTCTCGACTTGAAATCAAATATTTGTTTACAAATAGACTACATTTCTTGCCAAGTTCATTTTTTGGAACGATGATAAATTCAATTTCATTTTCAATTTTCTTTCCACTCTTAAAATCAGAAATAAGTTTCTTTGCTTTTGGTAAATCGTCTAAATCAATCTTTCTTCGTTGTTCGCCCTTTTCATATCCGTCATTATTTATTTTCGCGAATAAAATCTCTTTTGATTTTTTTGCAAATTCTTTATCAAAAAACATTACGCTGGTTTTTGCGCCTGCATAAGGCTTAAAAACTGTATTGTGCAAAGAAACAACAGCATACAATCCGTTTTCAACTGCAAGCTCACGAAGTTTTACATACATATTTGAAGGATTGGCTACAATTCCATCAGGGACAACAACGCCAGCTTTACCTTTTATATTCAAATGCTCAATGATGTAATCAACAAAAAGAGCTTCTGCTTTTTTTGATTGGATAGTGAATCGTTTATGAGGAGTAATTCCGCCCTTTGGTGTCATAAATGGCGGATTGGCGAGAATTACATCAAAAGTTTCGTCCCAACGCTTTTCGCTTGTCAGCGAATCATACTCGTGGA
>CAZXQE010000149.1:910-1893 GCA_964643015.1 uncultured Gammaproteobacteria bacterium | reverse complement strand
CGGGTTGACGAGAATAATCCACTGTTCGACAAGACCGGCATGCTCAGCAAGGAATTTCCGTCCGACTACCGGCAGATTCGCTACTTTACCCTGCTTATTGTGCAGTCGGCTCCGCTTGAAATCAAAGAGATCAACCTCCTAGAACAGCAGATAAGCGAAGTCATCAAGAATGCAGTTAAGCATGGCAACAAGTGCGACATAAACAAAAAGGTGCGCGTATGGTATTCTTTCGACTCGAACCATGCCCACCTTATCGTGCAGGACGAGGGTGAGGGCTTTAAGGACCTGGAAAAATGGAACGAATTTAACAAGAAGCGCCTAGAGATACTGTCTGCCCAGGATTTCGAAAAGCTTGCGGATTTTGTATCCTTCCGAACGCAAAAAAGCGACGACAACGACGGCGGCAATGCGCTCTTCGCCGCGCTGGAATACTGGAATGGCGGCTTCGTATTCAACGCTAAGAGGAATGCGGTGGCTATGCTTAAAAAATTCCCTCAGAAAAAGCACTCCATCGGCTGACGGTGGGCGATCCACTGCGTCAAACAGACCCTCGTGAGGACTTACATACAGTAGTATGCGCGTCCTCCCGAGGGTCTTATTCCTTGCGGCTCATCCCGCCCTCAGCCGATAAGGGCAGTTCGGGGGGACGGCGTATCACTGCGTTACGAAAGCCCCCGTCTGGACTTACATACAGTAGTATGCGCGTCCAGCCGGGGGCTTTCGTGCCTTGTGCTCCATCCGGTTTTTAGCCGATGGGGTATCCTGGAAAACCGGCGTATCGCTGCGTTGCGAAGGCCCCCGTCTGGACTTACATACAGTAGTATGCGCGTCCGGCCAAGGCTTTTTTCGCCTTGCGCTCCATCCGGTTTTTAGCCGATGGGGTATCCTGGAAAACCGGCGTATCGCGGCGTTGAAAAAAGCCTTGTTCGGACTTACATACAGTAGTATGCGCGTCCGGCCAAGGCTTTTTTCGCCTTGCGCTC
>CAZXQE010000149.1:0-810 GCA_964643015.1 uncultured Gammaproteobacteria bacterium | reverse complement strand
CATCCGGTTTTTAGCCGATGGGGGCCTAGGGTGACAGTCACCGGGAGCTGTGGGGCCTGGGGTGACAGTCACTGTGAGCTGTGAGGCCTGTGGGGACAGTCACCGGGAGATGGGGCTAAGGGTGGGTGATGCGTATGCCTTCGACTGAGTCGGAGTCTTCGTCCTGGAAGGGGCGGCCGTACAGGTATTCGAAGAGGAAGCGGAAGTCTTCGGGGGCCATGATGGAAAACTGTATGCCGAAGAAGAAGTCGCCAAGGCCTGCGTAGTGGCGGCGGACTATGCCGCTTGCGTCCACGGTGCGCATTTTTGCTTTGATGCGCACGCTTACTTCCATGCCGTCTTTAAGGGCGTTGCGCAAGCGTTCGTCGCGGCATGCGAAGAGTAAGCCGCCTGCGGATACATCCACCACCTGCAGTTTGTAGTCAGAGTTAAGCCGCGGGGCATCCTTGAAATATCCGTGCAAATTGAGTGACCACGCGAACACGCGCGCAAAAGCGGTAAAGGTTTCTACCGCTTTGAGGTCAAACGGCGGTTTTCCTGCCTGACGGTTAACAATGTTCGCATATCCTACGGTGTAGTCCTGAAACAGTATGGGCACCAAGAGCTGGGACAATATGCCCTGGGTGCGCAGCCCCCGCTCGACCCGTACCGTCTCGTCTTCGGCGTAATCGTGATCCAACCCTGATTCCTCGAACCACATGATAAAATCATCACGTGTCAGTATGCTGCGCTCCACAAACGGATCATTGCGGGGTATGCCGGAAATGGCCGCCGGCAGGAAAAACGCACGGCCGGTATCGGAAGCCAGGG
>CAZXQE010000148.1:0-1897 GCA_964643015.1 uncultured Gammaproteobacteria bacterium | reverse complement strand
TCCCCGACCGGGAATGATGAGCTTGCCCGGCCGGATGATCCCGATCTTCCTTTTCTCACACTCCAGGCGGCACTGGATCAAACCGCTGACGGCGACACGGTCCGGATCGCCGGCGGCACTTATCCGGTCACGCCCGTCGTCGTTCCCTGGTATGAGCCGCTGCCGGAGAAAATGGCTCCCGTCCGGATGATCCAAAAAAGCAACATCACCATCGAGGGCCAAGAGGATACCCTCATCTACGCTCCCGGTGCGGGAGACGTTTTTGCGATGATTGACTGCACCAACATCGTCGTCCGTGGTATCCGCTTTGAAAGCGACAATCCCCCTGTCCCGGACGGCAAATTAAACGGCCAATCTGTTCCGCTCCTCTACAGCACGCTCCATCTGCGCAAAAACAATGATGGCATCTCCATCAGCAACTGTCAGTTTTCCGGTTTCGGCAACCATGCCATCTCTCATCTTTGGAGTCCCAAGACCTCTCAAAACGTCACCGTCACCGACTGCTCTTTCTACAATGGCGGCGCGACAAATGTGACGAACCTGGAAGTGGACGGTGCCGCGGTCAGCGGCATCGGCAGCCACTGGCTGGTGGAAAGCAATTACGTGGAAAATTGCCAGAGAGGCTTTGAAATTGAATGCTTTTCCTCAAACTTAAAGCATGATATCCGCATCCGGAGGAATACGCTGACCAACATTCTGGAAAGAGGCATCATGCTTTTTGCCACCTGCCAGGATACGAATGTGCCCGTCAATTTCTCGGACATCACCATCGCCCATAACAAACTGATCCGCGTCAGTTACGGCATTTTCGTCAGCGGCGGGGATCGTATCAAGATCACCGATAACTCGGTCAGCTATTCCGACCAGGTCGGCATTGCCGCGCTGGCCTCGTTCAATAACCTCAGCAACGTGGAAGTCAGCCGAAACCATGTGGATAACTGCATAGAGCGCGGCATCCAGGTGAATTCGCCTTCCAGGTACAATTACAAATTGTCTCATGCCGTGATCGAGGATAACAATGTGAGCGTCACGGGCAACTCCGGCATCCTGGTCGCCGGGGATGATATCCTTGTTCAACGGAATATCTGCAGAAACTGCGGCTGGATGGGGATGTTTTCCGGAATCCAAACCCTCGGCAATGATGTCAGGATGATCGGCAACCGTCTTTCCAATAGCGGCACCGGTTTCATGAAGTACGGTATCTATATCCAGTTTGGCTCCACCAACAATTACCTTGCCGATAACCTCATCATCGCACCTTCCATCGCGCCGATCTTCGACGCAGGTGAAAACACCATCTATAAATACGCCCTGACGATCGCCGGGAATAATGACGGCCAATTCATTGTCACGAGCATCAGCGGCCCCGATTACAATGTCAGCCTCTATGCGTCCGGGGACTTGGAGCAATGGAGGCTGATCGACACGCAGGTGTCGGACAGCAAAGGCATTGCCACTTTCACCTATACACCGGAAACACCCGACTCCAAGGTCTTCTTCCGGGCAGCGCAAGACCGCTGATTCTCTAAAAACCTTACAAGCAGGAAGAGCCGCGACCTGCTGAGATCGCGGCTCTTCCTATAATCTCCGGGGCTGTGCCGCCGGAGGTGATTCAAAACGTGATTACTTGTTCAAACGGGCCTTCAACTCATCGAGCTGGGCCTTCAATGCCGCCGGCAGGTGTGTGCCGTAGATGGCATAGTTTTGACCAATGTTTTCGATCTCCTTGAGCCAGCCTTCCTTATCGACCTTCAGGAGCTCGGCCATATCCGCGTCGCTTACCTTGCAGCCGGAGAGGTCAATGGCGTCGGGCGTCGGCAGGTAACCGATAGCGGTTTCCTGAGCCTTGCCGGTTCCTTCCACGCGTTCGCAAATCCATTTGAGGACGCGGCTATTC
>CAZXQE010000147.1:0-1898 GCA_964643015.1 uncultured Gammaproteobacteria bacterium | reverse complement strand
AAAGATAGATTCTCCGCGCTCATGGAAGAGGTCAGGATCCACCAGGTAATGCAGGAGACCTTTCTGCGATGCCGGCTGCATAATACCGTGCTTGCAACCGTGAAATGGTCAAAACAGCTCGACCGGCTGTTTGTCGAAAATGGATACAATATTGGCAATACTATGGTAGTAGAGCATCCTGAATATATGTACGACGCCTCCCTTGTGGCCTACGAAACATTGGCGTGGGACAATAAGCCGCGCTGGATTGTTTGGGACCGGGAGAATGGCGAACACTTCGCCACAGACGGCGCGCCCAAATGGGACGCGCAGAGCCGCACGGTCACATCCGATAAAATACCGATCCCTCCGTCAAGCAATGTCGCGGCGCCGAAGGTCTGGCCGTGGACGGTATATCATTATAAGCTGCAAAATGACTTTTGGGGAAACGGGCTGGATGGCCTACTGCAGCTTGCGCGCTCGATCAATGTGCTATTGACCGTACTTAATGACGACAGTATCCGGGAGACCATCCGGCTATTGATTTTATCGTTTGCTCCGGCCGGCACCCAGGGCGAAAAAGGACAACTTAAAAGCGGCCTCACGCATCCGATTTACCCAGAATCCCGCGTTGGCAACACCACCCCACCCCAGGCACAGGTTGTATCGGCTGACCTCTACACCGAGCAGATTATAGCGCTCATCGAAAAGCTAACAGAGATCATTTCGAGCCTGCACAACATCCCTAATCCGTTAAAATCGCAACTGACCGACAACCTGGCCGGGGTGACGCTGCGCATGAAAAACGAGCCGCTGTTGCAGCAGTGGGAAAAAGACCAGGGCGTTATGCGGCCATACGACAAAGAGCTTGTGCGCCGCATAGTGGAGGTGAATAACTTTTATCGCCCAAACAACAAGATCGACGCGGCAGCCCTTGACGAAATGACCATTGTCTACTCTGATCCGTCTATAGTGACCGACGAAAAAGCCGAGCTCGAGGTTGAGCAAATCAAATGGAGCGCCGGCCTATCTACTCCGGTCGCTTACATGCAGTCAAAAAACCCCAATATGACCGCGCAAGAAGCAGAGCAGCGTATCACGGATAACCTCGAGCTCTACAACGAGTTGATGGGAATGAAGGTGCAAGTTATGGTCCCTGGCGCAGATAATAACTTGAACGGAGATCGCGAGCAGGACGAGGAAACCGATGAAGATAAATGAGTTAATCACCCAGGAGCTTTCCGACACGCACACCCATCAAGCCAGATGGCAGTCCCTCGTAAAACAGATCATTCTCGAGGAGGGCCCGGCCAACAAAGAGCGTATCATGGAGCGTATTTCCGCAGAAGCCGAGCGCATTGGTGGCCGGCTGGTTCGGCGTTCGGTTGGTCTTGGCATGCAATGGCTGGCCGAGGGCAAGCGGTGATCCAGTTAAAATTCAACCTGCGCAACTTCCTTGCCCGAGAGGGCCATACCTTAATCAAGAGCTATCAGCGCTTGATGCAGGTCAAACAGGGCATATCGCTTGACCCCGCTCCGCACAATGCGGCGGCTACCATCAAGCGCAAGGGCAAGGATCACTGGATGGTTGATACCGGCAAACTAAAGCGCAGTGGGTTTAAAATGTTTGCATGGCCGATGCGCCTCAAGGTGTATGCCTCTACCGATATCCACACGCGCGGCAAAAAGCGGGATGTCAGCTACGAGGACTTGTTTCTTTGGCACAATCAGGGGCACCCCGGCAAGCGTTACAGCGGCGTGTTTAACAAGTTCCCGGCGGGGTCGCGTTTTCCCGAAAGGCTGAGCACAGAGGTTTACAGGCAGATGCGGCCACAGCTTGAAAAAGCGTTCACCCGTAGAATCAAGGCGAAGTGATGGCGAAAATCAAAAAGCCGGTCGAACGGGCCGGCCAGTACGTC
>CAZXQE010000146.1:0-1912 GCA_964643015.1 uncultured Gammaproteobacteria bacterium | reverse complement strand
CACACTGAATGTAAAACACGGCTTGCCGCAACATTATTTTATAAGGGAAACGAAAAGAGTTTACAGGTTTTACATCCTAATGATGACATACTCGGGTCAATTATGGCTCCCATACAAAAGAAGTCGGACACCCTTTTATTTGAGAATTTTATTGGTGAAAATCCAAATAAGCCGACATACCAACGATTGAGAAAAGATAAGGTTAAACTCAGAATTATCTCTGATGATACCCAGGAAGAGGAACTTGCAAGGAACCTTATTGGCTCAGAGAAATTCGGGCTGGAGTGCCGCCTGTTGGCAGGAATCCATCCCGACTTACATCCCGCCCACTGGTGCTTTTCAATGAAGTACACGGTAAATCGAGTGTTCGATTATGTAAGCTCAATGCGTAATGCGGGATACAGCCTGAAAGACCTGGGCTTTACTGGTCCTGATGATAGCGATTACACCTTTTTATCTCAGTCTCACCGCCTTATGTTGTTTTTACAGGAATTGATTCATGTTAAACTCGACACCTATAACCGTCTTAGTGATTATTCATATATTTCTGCTGAGCGATTTGCCGATTTTATGGATCCGCCAAAGGGAACGTTCAGGGCTGACTTTGAGAAGATGGTATTAAGTCCGCACTTTTTGTTCGCAAGCCAAAAGGCTCGTTACCTTGGACATAAAGCCGCCATCCATGATAAAAGCGAAATAGTGCTCTCTCTAACTGACGAACAAATGGAGCGGATTGCAAAAAAGTATCATATTACGTATCGTCATTTGGATAGGGGCTCGGGAAGAACCCCCTTTGCGGTACCATATTCATGGTCAACTCTTGGATTTTTTGTATTTTCGGCTGTAGAAAATCGTCTTGCAACCATAGTAGACGAAAAACTTTCCCCAGCAAACAGTAATGCCCGTTCAGTATAATTTTTTTGCTTTTACAGACAGAAATGCGTATAATAAGACTGTAAGTTACAGTTAACAAATGGAGGCGTATATGGCACGGATTACACTTGGCGGAAGCCCTATAGAAACTATTGGTGAATTACCCACGGTTGGCTCAAAAGCTCCGGATTTTGTACTGACTCGGGAGGACTTAAGCGATGTAAGCCTTTCGGCATTTGCGGGAAAAAAGAAAATTGTGAACATCGTTCCCAGTCTTGATACAGGGGTGTGTGCAACGAGCGCAATGAAGTTTGACAGAGACGTCGCCTCTTTGCCTGATACAGTGTTGCTCACGGTGTCTAACGATTTGCCTTTTGCAATGGAACGGTTTTGCAAAACCGAGGATCTTAAAAATATAGTAGCCCTATCGCAACTTCGTACGCGGGACTTTGGATCATCTTGGGGAGTTACGATTACCTCTGGTCCTTTAGCTGGATTGCTTTCAAGAGCTGTTGTTGTTCTTGATGCGGACAACACCGTGCTCTATACCGAGCAGGTTCCAGAAATAAAAACCGAACCCAATTATGAGGCAGCTCTTGCAGCGGTGACAAAGGCTGGTTGATGGTGAGTTCTTTATTCCTCACATTCGGGTTGGATCGTCGCAGTTAGAAATAGATGATCGGAGGGAAGGCGAAATCGTTCGTCCCGGTTACGGGGGATTACATCCTCAAGTACTGCGGCGTCCAGCACCTCTATATCATGTGTGCAAAAAATATAATCGAGTTGAGTAAAATGAGGTCCATCGCTAAAGTAATAGTGAGTTCGTCGCTGAGGTGGTGGAATGCCTACTGCGGCAAGAACATCAGTTATGGGAAGTGATAGAAACTGTTCGTATTCAAATTGATGTTGGCCCCGAATTAGTATTCCATTAAAATCACCCAGAATGACGCATTTTTTGTTGGGAATGATGGAGGCAAGCCTGTCTATCTCGGATAGACGCATTCCGATGCCTCGATCTTCGCCTCGTTGGCTTTTAAGA
>CAZXQE010000145.1:0-1914 GCA_964643015.1 uncultured Gammaproteobacteria bacterium | reverse complement strand
ACTCAAAACGTTTTTCTGTTGATTTTCACAAATTTAAGAGCGTGTGTCATTAGCAGCGGAGTCGAAGCACGAACAGCGGGGTAAACTCCGTCGAAATGTCGATAGCGGGATAAACTCCGTCGAAGCGTCGACAGCAGGATAGATTTTTTCATAAACTCATTACTCATCATTCATAACCCATCACTCAAACCCTACTTCCTCGTCCCCGGAGCCCTAAAGGGCATCACGTGAAATCACGTAAAACAGCTTGTCACGTTTCACGTGATGACAAGTCGTAGCTTTCTTTGATGCCTTCACGTAAAACGTGACACGGTCGGCACCTCAACCTCTAAACCACTCAACCTCTAAACCTACACTTTGTAACGGCTGTAATTTTTATAACGAGTAACGAAAGACATTCCTCACAACTCACTACTGGAAATCATCTCTTTCATCACCTCAATCGCAGCAGCAACCGATTGTATCTTATCGACTTTCAAAATAAGACGTTCATTATGTTCTTTCATCAGACAGCGGCGCGGATTCTTCACCGTGAAATCAATGACGTGCTCGAATGTAGCGGATTTGAAAAACGGTGATTCCATGCGCGAAATGAAATACAATGTGAGCAATCCCTTTTTGAGAATCAGCTTTTCAATCGCCATGTTTTTTGCCAACCATTTCAAACGGACCGCCGAAATCAGTTCGCCTGTTTCTTTGGGAATGGCTCCGAATCTGTCTTCGAGCATACTTCTGAAAGATGTCAGCGAATTCTCATTTTCAATTTCATTGAGTTCCTTATACAGCAAAAGCCGCTCAGAAACGGAAGGAACATATTTATCCGGAATGAGAATACTGACATCGGTTTCAATCACCACATCATGCACATATCTCCGCGGAGCGCTCTGGTCCTTACCTGCAGCATCGGGCATCTCATCGTCTTTCAATTCGGCAATGGCCTCGTCAAGAATTTTCTGATACATTTCAAAGCCGATTTCAGAAATAAATCCACTTTGCTCCGCACCCAGAATATTACCGGCGCCGCGAATATCAAGGTCACGCATCGCAATCTGGAAGCCGGATCCAAGATCCGAAAATTCGGCGATTGCTCTCAGCCGTTTGCGCGATTCATCACTCAGAATCACTTCGGGCGGCGTAAACAAATAACAAAACGCTTTTCTATTTGAACGGCCCACACGCCCGCGCAACTGGTGCATGTCGCTCAGACCGAAGTTTTGCGCATCGTTCAGAATCATGGTATTTGCGTTCGGCACGTCAAGGCCTGATTCAACAATGGTAGTAGAAATGAAAACATCAATCTCACCCGCTACAAAACGCAGCATCACTTTCTCCATCTCGTCGCCGGGCATCTGTCCATGGCCTATGTCCACGCGGGCTTCAGGCACCAGGCTGCGTACAAGGTTTGCAATGTCCTGAATATTCTGAATTCTGTTGTGAACAAAAAACACCTGACCGCCGCGCTGAATCTCGAACCGGACCGCATCACGGATTACTTCCGGATCAAAGGTCATCACCTCTGTCTGCACCGGAT
This sequence comes from uncultured Gammaproteobacteria bacterium, assembly GCA_964643015.1. GTDB lineage: Bacteria > Patescibacteriota > Patescibacteriia > Patescibacteriales > Patescibacteriaceae > UBA1359. The sequence goes on along the minus strand of CAZXQE010000145.1, from coordinate 383 downwards.
AGCGGTTGGGTGGCGGTGTACGCAGCACACTCATGTCGCGTGCTCCCATGAGCGAAAACTGCAGGGTACGCGGAATCGGCGTTGCAGTCAGCGTTAGCGTGTCTACATTCTCTTTCAGATTGCGCAGTTTTTCCTTGGCGCCTACTCCGAACTTCTGCTCCTCATCAACGATCAGCAACCCAAGATTTTTAAATTCAACATCCTTGCTCAATATCCGGTGTGTCCCGATGAGTATGTCAACCTGGCCTTCCTTCAGCTTTTTCAGTGTTTCTTTCTGCTCTTTCGCAGACCTGAAACGGTTCATATATTCTACGCGTGCAGGTAATTCTTCAAGTCTTTCCTTAAAGGTGCAGTAATGCTGAAAAGCAAGTATAGTCGTCGGT
>CAZXQE010000144.1:0-1921 GCA_964643015.1 uncultured Gammaproteobacteria bacterium | reverse complement strand
GACGCGCAAGCAGAAGCTTTTAAAGAAACAGAAAGCCGGCAAGGCGCGCTTCATCGGTGTCAGCTGTCATGCACAGGTGCCTGAGGTGGTGCGCGCCGCCGTCGAGGCCAAAATCTATGATGTCGCAGAGATCGCCTTCAACCTGTGGCGCGATGACAGGGAGGAGACCAAAAAAGCGATCGCCTACGCCAAAGAAAACGGACTCGGCATCGTTGCCATGAAAACCCAGGGTGGCAATCCCGAGGAAGGAGCGGCTGCGGTCAATCACAGCGCGGCGCTCAAATGGGTGCTGCAGCACAAGGAGGTGACCACGGCGATACCCGGTATGACGAGCTTCGATCAACTGGATCTTAACCTGACCAGCGTCGCGGATCTCGATTTTAACCACGAGGAGAAAAGCTACTTGCAGCTGGGCGCACTCGAGAAGGGCCACCTCTGCCAGGGCTGCCGCTCCTGCCTGGCGACCTGCCCGAAGGGGGTGGACATTCCCAGCCTCGTACGCGCCGGTATCTATGCCAAAAGATACGGCAACCTCAGCCATGCGGAATGGACACTGGCAACCCTGCCTGCCCAAATCGGTCTCCAGGCCTGCCGGAGCTGCTCAGACTGTTCGGCAGTCTGTGCCCATAACCTGGATATCAACGGCAGCATCGCCGCGCTGCAAAAACAGTTTCCCTTTTTGGCCTGAGCGCTCCTGCTGGTCACTGTAACGTATTGTAATAAATCAATATAAGGTCGGGTATCATGGCGATAAAGAAAAATCTGCTGCTCATCTCAGCGCTCAACCTGTTTGCATTTGGCGCTGCCGCCATGGCGCAGGATTATCCGGATTCCACGCTTTTGCGCCTGCTGCCGGGAGAGAAGGATCTCACAGCCTGGCGCCAGACCTTTGCACCGCGTTTTTTCGGACGGGAAAATCTGTTTGAGTATATCAACGGTGCCGCCGATCTCTACCTGCAATACGGCTTTCGCCGGGTGCTGACAACAGATTATGCCGTAGGTCCTGATTCCAGTTCGGTGACGCTCGAAATATATAGTATGAAAAGCCCCTTGCACGCCTTTGCCATTTTCGCCGCCGAGCGATCGCCGGAGGAAGTGGCAGTCGAAGTAGGCGTCGAGGGCTACCGTAGCGCCAACGTGCTCAACTTTTATCAGGGGGCCTGTTACGTCAAAATGACCTCTTTCGCCCTCGAAAAGGATCTGGGAGCTGTACTCGAGGAGATGGGGCGTTTCCTGGCAAGCAGAATTGGCGGAGAAGATGCACCGCCGGCGATGTTCACGCTCTTTCCCTTGCAGGACCGCCTCCAGGCTTCAGACCGCTACGTGCCCGGCGATTTTCTCAGTCAGAGCTATTTCAGGGAGGGATATCGCCGTGAGTACCGCAGCGATACTTGCGGTTCCTATCAGCTCTTCCTGGTCCCTTGCCGGAATGTCGAGGAGGGAAAAGCGCTTTTTGAAAAATATACCGGATTCCTGCTCCAGCGGAATGATCCGCATCGGCCGGAGACAATCGACGGCCACCCCGCCCTGCTGGTGCAGGGGCGGGAGAAAATGGATCTGGTGTTTTACACGGATGCATTCGTCGGCGGTGGAATGGGTGCGCCCTGCGAAAGCATCATCAGGGCACAGGTGGAGCAGTTGGCAGGTCAACTGGGCGGGCAATAAAAAGTATGAAGAGCAAAAAAAGATGAAAAACATGGAGTCCGGCCGGCGGAGTAGTGATTGGCCGTATAATCTGCTCTGGACTGCATGGATACTTTTGATTACGGCGTCAACTTTGGCCGCCCAGACCTGGACCGCCGACAACGGCAACGGCACCTTCACTAATCCCCTCTTTTACGAAGAGTTCTCCGATCCCGACATCATCCGCGTCGGGGATGACTATTACCTCACCGGCACCACCATGCACGCCATGCCGGGC
>CAZXQE010000143.1:0-1922 GCA_964643015.1 uncultured Gammaproteobacteria bacterium | reverse complement strand
TAACCACGTCGAAATGGACCACTCTGGAGCTTTAGCAAAGGTTGTAGATATTATAAAACCAGAAAAAATAATTTGTTCTTTAAAGGGTAAAGAGGCGATGATATCGCACTTTAAACGAACAGACTGGCCATATCATGTTGTTAAGACCGGCGATAAAATAACACTTGGCAAGAACAGTATCACTTTTATAGAAACCCCCATGCTTCATTGGCCAGACAGTATGTTTTCTTATATTAATGAACAAAAGATACTTGTATCAAGTGATGCTTTTGGTCAACACTGGGGAACCAGCGAAAGATTCGACGATGAAGTTGAATTTGGTGAGTTGATGTTCCAAGCAGGAAAGTATTTTGGTAATATACTTATGCCATATTCCAACCTCATACAAAAACTTTTGAAAGATGTAACAGCGTTAGGCATAAAAATAGACCTTATAGCACCAGATCACGGACTTATGTGGAGGAAAAATATTCCTGCTATTATTAAGGCGTATGATGATTGGAGTAAACCAACCCTTAAGAATAAGGCTGTAGTTGTGTTCGACACTATGTGGAAGAGTACAGAACTTATGGCAGGGCAGGTGGCAGAAGGGTTGATGAGTAAAGGTGTCACGGTTAAATTAATGAAGCTTGGAGAGAATGATAGAAGTGATGTTATGACAGAAATATTAGATTCGAAGATAGTAGTGCTAGGCTCTTCTACACTTAATAATGAAATGTTACCTAGAGTCGCCGATATGAGCACATACATGAAGGGATTAAGACCAGTTAATAGAATAGGTGCTTGTATAAATTCTTACGGCTGGAACCCAAATGTCATAAAGAAGATGAATGCAGAACTTGAAGCTGGCGGTATAAAAGTAGCTGACGACGGTATTGCAGTTAAATATGTTCCAGAAAAAACAGATCTTGAGAAATGCTTTGAACTTGGAGTTAAATTATCCAAGTCTGTAAATTAGGTAATTTACAACATCTTTATCATAACAGAGTGCCTTTAATTCTTTTTCTTTAAATAATTTAAAGAACTCTTTCATATATGGTCTGTAATAAAGGCCCAGTCTTATTGTAAAGACTTCTAGCCTATTAAGTTTAAAAGTGCCCCCCTTATTTAAAGAACTAGTCTTTTTAATGAGTAATTTTTTTACGGGATACATTAAGAACATTAATAGTTTTTTCTTTAAAGATATTGGTATTACTTTTTGCTCTCTTAATAACGATGCTGTTTTTGTAATATCAATACCAGTAGGACACTGGTTGGCACACTTTGTACACAGTGCACATTTTTCTATGTAGTACAGTGCTTCCTTTATTTCTTTTTTACTGCTTATTGTTCCATTTACTATGGCCCTTAAAATACTTGCTCTACCTCTGGCTTTTAGCCCTTCGTTCGTGCTTATTCCTTTAAAAGTAGTACAAAATTTTAAACACTCATTACAACCATGGCATTTTTCTATCTCGTTCAGTGTGTCTTGGTCCAGTTCGTATATGGACTTAAAAAGATATCTATTCATGACAGTCTGTTTTTTGTCTTTAGTTGCTATTTTACCTGGGTTTAGTATCCATTCTGGATCAAAAGCCTCTTTTATTTGTAAGAATAATTCGTGTAACTCTGGTTCAAAGAGCTTTATATAAGGTGTTCTTAATATGCCATCACCATGTTCTCCAGCCATGGTTCCATTAAGTTCTTTTACTAACTTTTGAGTACGTTTTGTTATTTCATCTACAACGTCTAAAAAATCAGGTCTTCTTGTGTCTATTCTTGGGTTAATGTGGAAGTGTCCACTGCCTATATGGCCAAAAAAAGCTGTCCTTAGTCCATATTCATCCAGTATTTTTTTCTGTTCTCTGTAGAATTTTATTATGTTCTCTGTAGGTACTGCAATATCTTCTATGAACCTAAGGGAGCGAGTGCTTCCTTCTATC
>CAZXQE010000142.1:0-1923 GCA_964643015.1 uncultured Gammaproteobacteria bacterium | reverse complement strand
TATGCTCATTCCTTAATTAATTTGACTATTTGCTCTGCATCTTTTGAGCTGAATAATAAGGGGATTACGCATACATGCGTGAAATCAAACCGTATAGGGCACAGAGGGGAGTATCGCCGCGACACCGGCTAGCGGCTCATGCGATGCGTAGTTTTTCTAAGGCAGCTGTGCTGCGTACCCCTCAAACCCCTAAGAGTATGTGGATGATAGAATAGTATCGCCGCTCAATGTATCGCGCCTCATCCTTGCAGCGCTTTAAAGATTCTAGTGGCGTTATAGTCAAGTCGGGCGCTGTATTATTATGCTCATTCCTTAATTAATTTGACTATTTGCTCTGCATCTTTTGAGCTGAATAGGATGGTGTAGCCTTCGGTTGTCGGGATTGATACGACACTTGTTTTATCGGTGAGGTAGAGTTTATATTTTCCTCCCGATCCGCGGAACCAGCCGATTTGTGCGTGCGGTAAGCCTATTCCATTAGTTCTAAGAGTAATAGTAAGATTTTCATCGTACATATTTATTGCTTTCACATTTTCTTTATCAATACTGGAAAGAGGAAGATTGTCCTTGTAGATAAGCGATGATATTATGAGTCTTCCATTATCAATTGATAAAGAACTTTTTGTAGAAGTTGCAATAACAAGAACGATAAGAGCGAATAGAACCGTTGTAAAAATGATTATTGTAAATGTTCCCATATATGAACCGAAAGCAGGTTTAGTCATAGAAAAATCCATAAACTCTCCTTTACTATAATAGTTTACAGTAAGATTATACATCCAGCTGATAAAAAAATACATGGAAAAAGAGGGGGAAACAGAGTATAATGGTACTGTATTTTTATGCAAGGAGATACTTTGAAAAAGATTGTTAAAACAGGAATTATTATAGCGGCTGTAATACTCATCATTTCTATTGCAGGAAACGTGTTTATCCGGAGTATAGAAAAAAATCTGTCTTATTTGCCGGAAATGGAAATTAAGGACCCGGATCTTATACAAATTCCCGACGGAGTGTATAAAGGTTCCTATGCAGCCTTTCCGGTAATTGTAGATGTGTCAGTTACTGTAAAGAATCATGAAATAACTGATATTGAAATTCTAAAACACCAAAACGGGCAGGGTAAGGAAGGAGAGAGCATTGTCAACTCTGTTATGCAGAAACAAAGTCTTCAAGTAGATGCCGTAAGCGGTGCAACATATTCCAGTATTGTTATATTGAAGGCTGTTGAAAATGCACTTTCGAAAATAAAATAATAAACAAGGATAAGTTTATTAAGAAATTATGGGGAAGGAGATTTTTATGTATAAAAAGGTTTTAGTGGTTAGTCTGATAATTGCAATGTTGGCTTTACTTTTTTTGGTGATAAATAAATTTTTTGCTGCAATGCCTGATTTTACAGTGCGCATTGCAGGAATTATAATATTACTTGATCTAATAGTGCTCAGCTTTAGTATGGTGCGTTTTTCTTTGAGTAAAAAGAAAAAAGGTTAATGACCATTCATAAGATATGTCCGGAAAAATGTTCAATAATCTCTTCTGCGGTATTGCTTTTTGGCGTTCTGTTATTTATTGTTAAATATACTCATAGCGGTTTTATTCCGCTTGTATATGATAATTCGATCGAAAAAAATACTTTTCTTTTTAATGTAAATTTTTATTTTCCTGTTTTTGTATCGTTTGTAAGTTTGAATTTTCTTTTTTTTGTTAAGCAAAAGATTATCAAAATTATACTTTTCATTGTCTGCATTTTTTCAACAAGTGTATCTGTCTTTCAGATTAATGATTTACTGACAATTCAGTTGTGTATTCTTGTATCCCCGCTTGTTTATTGCGGCTTATTGTATTTTCCGCTTAACATAATTAGCTTTTCCTCTGCATTATTTGTTTATGCTGTTTCATTAAGTCATCCTTTGTTTATGG
>CAZXQE010000141.1:0-1924 GCA_964643015.1 uncultured Gammaproteobacteria bacterium | reverse complement strand
ACGGAAGAAATAAATTTCGGGGATAATGATACTTTATCCGCGGTAGTGGCGTCCAAAGTCGGAGCAGACGCGCTTATTATTTTTACGGATGTGGACGGATTCTATAACGGAGATCCTCGAAAAAACAGAGATGCCGTAATTATGCGCGAGGTCAGGGAAATTACCAATGAAATGAAACGCGCTGCGACTTCAAGCGCCGGCTGCTCTTTGTCTATCGGAGGCATGGCGTCCAAATTGTCAGCGGCAAAAATCGCGATGGCGTCAGGCGTGGATATGTTTATTGTAAACGGTAAAAAATATTCCTGTTTGTCTTCTATCCTGGGCGGCAGCGTAAAATGTACCAAATTCATATCCGAACAAAAAATGGAAGGCAAAAAAAGATGGATCGCCTTTGGAGCCAGGGTGTCCGGTAAAATTTTGGTGGATGCCGGCGCGGCCCGAGCTATAGGTAAAATGTCCAAAAGTTTGCTCCCTTCGGGAGTTTTGCTCGCGGAAGGCGGGTTTCACAGAGGAGACATAGTAAGTGTTTTTTGCGCAGATACGGAAATTGCTAAAGGCATGGTTTTTTATTCGTGCGAAGATATAAATAAAATCAAAGGCCATAAAAGTTCCGAGATACATAAACTTTTATGCCGCAGGGACTATGACGAAATAATCCATAAGGACAATCTTGTGATTCTTTCTTGAAAGATATTGATATGTGCCGCGAAACAGCATGAATTTCAGAAAAAGGTTGCCGATATTTAATAAATTATTTTTTCATGGAAAGACATATTTAGAATGAAAATTTATTTTCATACGTTCGGATGCAAAGTAAATCAATGCGACACCGCTTTAATGTCCTCTCTTGCTGCCGTTGCAGGCGCTACGATTGCGATGCCTGAGAACGCGGATGTCATAATTATAAATTCCTGCACGGTTACAGGGTCAGCGGATAAAAAAGCCCGTCAATTCATAAGAAGTTTTCAAAGGATTAATCCATCCGCTAAAATTTTCTGCACCGGATGTTATGCCACGCGCGCTCCAGAGGAACTCAAAAAAAGTTTTCCCGATGTGAAATTTTTTAATAATTCCCAAAAGAAAAACATAACGAATATTCTTGGCATCAAAAATTGCTGCTGCGATTCTCGCGGCGATCAGCGGAATTTCTTAAATCATACCCGGGCATTTATAAAAATTCAAGACGGATGCGACGGCAGATGCGCTTATTGCGTGGTTCCGAAAGTCAGAAGCGAAATGTGGTGCAAAATGCCATCGGATGTGGTTAGCGAAGCCAAAGAATACGTAACCGGCGGATGCAGAGAGATTGTGCTGTGCGGGATACGTCTCGGGAAGTATTCATGGCCTGCAAAAAAAGGAATAATCGGCTTAACTGATCTTCTTAAAGAATTGGATAAGATTGACGGACTTTACCGCATTCGGCTTTCATCCATTGACTTTGCCGAAATTTCAGAGGAATTGATAGATTTCATGGCTTGTTCAAATAAGATGTGCAGACATTTGCATATTTCTTTACAATCCGGAGACGATGAAACTTTAAGGCATATGCGTCGTCCGTACAATACAGATTTATTTATTGAAAAAATAGAATCCATACGAAAAAAAATACCGGATGCGGGCATTACAACTGATGTTATTGTGGGATTTCCTACGGAAACTGAGGCAAACTTCGAAAATTCTTACAAATTCATACAGAAATGCGCTTTTTCCAGATTGCATGTTTTTAAATATTCTCCACGCCCCGGGACGGAAGCAGTATCAATGAAGCCGGTGTATTCCGGAGCGGAAATAGAAAAAAGAATAGAATCTATGAAAAGGCTGGATTCTAAATTAAGAAAAAATTTTTTTGCGAAATTCAAAGGGAAAAAAATGGCTGTTCTTACCGAATCCAACGGATACGGCTATACATCCAATTATATTTATA
>CAZXQE010000140.1:0-1929 GCA_964643015.1 uncultured Gammaproteobacteria bacterium | reverse complement strand
CTTTCTGGCCCTGCCATCAGGCCCGTGGGCGTCGCCTGCGTGTATAAAGTATCACGGGCGGTACGCATCCCGGTCATTGGCCTTGGCGGCATAAGCGACGGCGACGACGCCCTTCAGTACCTACTGGCCGGCGCAAGCGCTGTTCAGGTCGGTGCGGCCATATTCTCCCGCCCCGAAGCCCCCCTTGAAGTGCTTGCAGGCATTCGCGCCTTCATGGAAAGGGAAGGCATACAGCGGGTGTCGGACATACGGGACTTGATAGCCCGGTAGGAAGCAGCGGGCGCCCTATTATTATTTTGTTATGGCATGGGGAAAAAGTTCAGGGTTTTCCCATCCCAGTTGCCTAGCCAGCTTTTCCCCGATTCCTTGGCCCAGTCCATGGCCAGGTACCACATTGAGCCGTCGGAACTATCCGCTCCAAGAACAGCGTATACCCCGCGGGCATCCTCGGCAAGGGCAACGGTATCCAGCTGCGTTCCATTGGGTACTAAGCACACAAGATTCACCTGGCCATTGTCCATAGCCCAGGGAATACATACCGTATCGCCCAGCGAAAAACCGGAACCATAGGGCCGTAAGGCCCCGGCCGGAAGTCCCCGTACATCCATGCAGTCTATACGGCCGTCTTGGCTTAGCCGCCAGAATCGATGAGCCTTAGGCGCAGGATGGGTTTTTGCGCCGGAACTGGTAAAAACAAACAGGTCCGGCCCATGGGCTACAAGGCGGGCAAAATCCATGTCTTTTGGAAATTCAAGAACGAGCTGTGCGTTGGAACCGGCTATGGCCCACAGGGTGTGGGTCGTGTCTGCAGCGTTTGCGCCTGCCAGCACTACCCTGCCGTCTGCGGCGAAAACAACATCGGCTGGAAACAGGTCCAAGCTCCAGGAACCAAGCGCTATCGGCCCGCGCGCATCGGAATATTCATATAACGTATAGGAAAAGCCTGCTCCATCTTCGTACAGTTCTGAGCGGGCCAGCACTCTGGTAGCCGACATCCACACCGATGCGGCTTTCAGCTCCCAGCGGCCGCTTACCCGCCCGCATGCATCCACGGCATACAAGAGCTGTTCGCCCTGAGCCCAGGCCAACAAGCCGCCATCGCGGGCACACACCGATCGTTGGCGGACGGATTCCGGTAGCGTCGCAAGCAGCGTTGGCTTAGCCTCATTGCCCACAGTGTACACCCGCGTATCCATAACCAGTATGGGGCCAGCGCTTACTGCTACAACCGTAGCTGTGGATGCAGCTGCGGACGCGCCCGAAGGAGAGCCCCCGGGCACGCACGAAGCAAACACGAGCACGGACAGCGCGGCACAGCAGCAGAGCACCGCACCGCTTGTCGATTGCTCACTCAATTCCGTATAGCCTCAAACACTTTAGTAAGATATGGAGACAACATGATTTCCTCAGCCATAACGATATTGGATCGAGCGTCGGCCATGTACGCGGCTATAGCAGCCTTAGCCTTGCTGGAACTGTAGAAGTAGCGGACATTGTAATAACTTTTTACCAGGTTATAGAGACCCGATTGGGTAAAATCCACCCGGCTGTCGTTAGTGTCCAAATTTATGCCGTAGTTGTTCCATGCTTCCCAGACCACCTTGGTACAGTACCACCAGTAGCGATCCTCTTTGGTAACCACGTTGGACAGATCGATATAGTTGCGGAAAAATCCGTATGCTTGGCTACCCGATGGCAGGTCGCAGTAGTAGGCCATTGCAGCCTGGGCGCTGTCTAGCCTTGCTTTTTCCACCGCGAAGGTAGGATTGAGCACGCACGCGTTCACCTTGCGCATCCACTCGTTTGCACTTTCGTAACCAGCGCCTTTTGTTACCGCGGTTTCCAGCGCAGGCGCATCCAGGTTGTTCGGGTCAAACTTGTCCAGGTCCAGCGTTGCTCCATGGAAAAATCCGCCGGGAAGGCTCTTAG
>CAZXQE010000139.1:0-1955 GCA_964643015.1 uncultured Gammaproteobacteria bacterium | reverse complement strand
TTTCCGCATCGATCAGGTGCGCCAGCCGTTCTTCAAAAGGCATATGGATGTAATTGGGCGTTTGCATTTGCAGCAAGTAGGCTTCTTTCAATCCTTTCAGTTTCAGCTCAGAGATTTGGTCGAGGAGTTGTTGGTGCATGGCCATTCTCCTTGTAATGACAGGTTATCTTGATAGAAGTGTTTGCCTCTCAGGTTTTTGTGATCCGGTGGAAACAGGGGGATGGTATTACCTGCCGGATCCATATAGCTTTTAGTTTTGAGGATTTCCTTGAAATGGGCAACTTTGCACAGTTTGAGCTCGATCATTTTTTTGCTGGTTAGTTCTATGGCTTGACTGTCAGTGTGATGTTTTGCCATGGTCAAAATTCCCATACAGCTGCGGAATCCCATTTCAGGATGCGGCTTGGCGGCCAGAATTCCTTCGATCAATTTTTGGGTGTAACAGCCAAATGAGCCGCCCCAGCTGATAAGTCGGGATGGCGACCATGTTCCATAGATGCGGTGCGCCGAGGCCATATGCTCCTCTTTGGTGGAATAGGCGCCGCGTTGGTACAGCCGCACATGCAGGGCGATACGCTTGTTATGATGAAAGAGTTCAACGCTGTCGGCTGTATAGATGGCGCTGACTCTTTCGCCTGCCAGCTGATAAGGCACGCTGTAAAAGCTGCCCTCGAGTTCGACGTGATAATCGATATTGACTTTGCACTGTTTGAACTCGCGATAGAGATAGCGTTGAGCCGGCAGCGGCTTTAGTGCGGGCTTATCCAAGTCCAGATAGAGTTGATAGCGGCTTTTACCGTAGCGTCTGATCACACGGTGATTGAGATCGTCCAGTAATACGGCAATAGCTTGGTTCAATTCGGCCAGAGTGAAAAACACAAGATGACGCAGCCGGGCCAGGATCCAGCGCTGCACCAGCTTGACGGATAATTCCACCTTCGGTTTATCCTTGGCCCGGTAAGGTCGTGCCGGCAGCACAAGGACGCCATAATGATCAGCCATATCTTGAAAGGTATCGTTGATCACCGGTTCATATTTGTCGGCTTTGGTCACCGCTGTCTTCATATTGTCCGGGACGATGAGCTCGGTCAGACCGCCAAAGTATTCAAAGGCATGGATTGTACTGGTGATCACAGACGGCTTGGTCTGATCCAGCGAGGCCTCTGCAAAGGTATAGCCGCTTGCTCCCAAAGCAGCGACAAATATTTCGACATCAATCGCTTCACCGGTATTCTTATCGATGATATGCCAGCGCACGCCGGAGTAATCCATGAACATCTTCTCACCGGCTTTGTGGCTGACGCGCATGGTAATGGAGACCCGTTTTTTCCACGCCCTGTACAAATTGCAGAAATGGGTGTACCCATAATGGGTATCCGGGAAGAGATCAACATATTCTTTCCAGAGGAGTTCTCGGGTAACGTATTTTTCTTTCAGAGCAAGATCCATTTTGACCAAGTCTGGCAACCTCTTGCGCAATCTCTGCTTGGGCCGCTTACTTTCCTCCGGGAAAAGTGCAGCATATATTTCATCCTCACTCCGGGCCTCAAGGTCTTCAAGTGTCATGCCGGATTTGGAAAAGCGCACAATATAATCGGCAATCGTCGACTTGGGCGTTTTCATCACCCGCTCGATCTCTCTTAAAGAAAGATGAGCCTTGTGATGCAAATGGATGATCTTTTTGATATCACGCAATTTCATTCTCCCGTTCTTGGGCATGAGGTGCTCCTTTTGATCGCCATTCCACTGACTCGTTCAAAAGGAACAATATAGTAAAAATGGATGAAATTTGGGTAGGTCAATGAGGAGGGAGAATTTCGCCAGGTCAAGTTACGACATCTGTTTCACTATGCTTGAAAACTGTCCGAATCTTTAGTGAAACACTGTCCGAAAGTTTAGTGAAACGCTGTCCGAATCTTTAATGAAATGGTGTCCGAAAATTTTTGAATTTTCCA
>CAZXQE010000138.1:0-1958 GCA_964643015.1 uncultured Gammaproteobacteria bacterium | reverse complement strand
TGCGGTTGGCCAGATGTGCAGCCCGGAATTATCTTTAATGGCGGCATTACCAAGCAGTCACCATGTTTGCCACAGAAATTAAAAGATAGTGGCTACGAAACAGCGGCTTTTCATGCCAATGTGCCAGCTTTTTGGAATCGTCAGCAAGTCTACCCTTTGATTGGTTTTAACCATTTTTATAGTTTGTCGGACTATCAGCAAACCGATATGAACGGTGAGTTTATGGCTGATAGCAGTTTTTTTAAGCAAACTTTAGAAAAAATAAAAGCTCAAGATCAAGATAAACCGAGCTTTAATTACCTTTTGACTTATTCAAGCCATTTGGGCTATCCGCTAAATAGCAGCCGTCCTGAGGTGGTAACTACAACGCCAGCTATTGCTGATGTGGCCACGCGCTATCTTAATTCGCTTTATTACACAACTAAAGAATTGGCTGATTTTATAGAGGAAATCAAGACAATTGATCCCAAGGCCATGATAATTGTGGTTGGTGATCACTGGCCTTTTCTCGGGGATAATGATGCTGGTTACCGTGATGGTGGGCTTTGGGACAGGGGACAATTGTCAGCTAAGCAAGTTTGGCAAAGATCAATAACACCGCTTTGGGGTTACCGGGATGGCGAGTATTGGCTCAAAGATAAAGAACTAGCCTTCTACCAGCTACCCGATGCTATTTGGCAAGAACTAGCTTTAGCTGGTCAGCCATTTCAGACTTGGTCCAGTGAGCAGGTGCCAAATTGGCGGCCGCTTGATTCACTGAGTGAACCTAGCGTAATTAAAGACGCTCAAGGTAATTATTTATTTTGCCTACAAGGTGAGGAAAATAAAGACTGTGCAACTGCTAATCAGCTTAATAAAGCAGCCCGAACTTTGATTTTAGATATTTTTCGTGGTCATAATTATTCAGCCAAAAACATTGACGAGCTAGAATGATTATGCTAATTTAGGAATGCGGCTTAGCCGCTATCGTTTTTGGGTCGGTACCAAAGCGGTCAACTGGGGCAGACTGTAAATCTGCTGGCTTATGTCTTCGTAGGTTCGAATCCTACCCGGCCCACCATTGCTATTTTATTTTTAAATAGTCGCTGGTCTCAACAGAATAAGAAAATCCATTAATTGATGGCAGGTTAGACTTGCTTTAATTCATTAATTTCTATATTTATGTCAAATTACGGACCAAAGACAACCAAAAATCTGCATGATGCTTTTGCTGGTGAATCAATAGCCCGCAATAAGTATAACTACTTTGCTTCAGTTGCCCGCAAGGCTGGTTTCGTTCAAATGGCTAATATTTTTGAAGAAACGGCTAACAATGAAAAAGAACATGCTAAGCTCTGGGCCAAAGCCTTAGGTTTGATTGGCGAAACGGCTGACAATTTGAAGGCAGCGGCTGATGGTGAAAATTACGAACATCAGAGCATGTATCCTGAGATGGCTAAAGAGGCAGAAGAAGAAGGCCATCATGACTTAGCAGTTGCTTTTAAAGAAGTAGCTGAAGCCGAAGAAGCTCATGAAAAGTGCTACCGTAAACTACTAGCTAATTTAGAAAAAGGCGAAGTCTTTAAGCGAGAGCAACCAGTTCGCTGGAAGTGTAATAATTGCGGCTATGTTCATGAAGGCCCAGAAGCTCCAACTGAATGTCCAGCCTGTCACCATCCACAAGGTTATTTTGAATTAATGGTGGAAACTTACTAATATGACAGCGATTAATCAAGTTTATCGCTGTAATATTTGCGGTAACATCGTTGAAGTCCGCCAAGCTGGCGCTGGTGAATTGGTTTGCTGTGGTCAGCCTATGGAATTGCTTCAGGCTAATACAGTTGAAGCTAGTCAAGAAAAGCATGTGCCAGTAATTGAAGCCAGAGATGGTGGAGTAATGGTTAAAATCGGGTCAATGCCACATCCAATGGAAGCTGAACACTATATCAAATGGATTAAATATCAGCTTGGTGAAAAGA
>CAZXQE010000137.1:0-1979 GCA_964643015.1 uncultured Gammaproteobacteria bacterium | reverse complement strand
TGAAGTTCTGCTTCATCATCGGTACGGTCCAGCTTTCCCTGGCCTGCATCATGAATATCATCCACAAGATTCCCCAGAAGAATCTGAGTTTTGTTGCTGACATCGGATGGTTGATCGATATCCTGGCCCTGTATTTCATCGTTCTCCAGCTGGTAGTGGGAGAGCCTGCCAACGTCATGATGGTTTTCAGCATCGTGGGGGTAGGATTTTTACTGGTTGTAGGATTTGGAAATCAAGCACCCGGTGTACCATTTGTGAAAGGATTGGTCAGCGGATTGGGTGGTTTTTTCACCACTTTCCTCAATACCATCAGCGCCTTCTCGAACATCATGAGCTACATCAGATTGTTTGCAGTCGGCATGGCGTCGGTGGCCATCGCCCAGAGTTTCAACAGCATGGCGAGCGGCATGCTCAACGGATGGGCTTTGCCGGCCGGCATTCTGATTTTGGTCATCGGGCACTCCCTGAACTTGGTGATGGGGCTGCTCAGTGTGGTCGTACATGGGGTGCGTCTCAATCTCTTGGAGTTCTCCGGCCAGCTTGGAATGGAGTGGACCGGGATCGCATATGAACCGTTTGCACAAACGGTGGAAGAAAACTAATCGTTGTTTGGTAACAACTAAGGAGAAAATCATGGCAAATTTGGAATTTATCGGAATGGCTTGTGCCTTGGCTCTTTCAGCTCTCGGATCGGGACTGGGTGCAGGTGCTGCTGCTCAGGCAGCCGTCGGCGGTTGGAAAAAGTGCTATGCCAATGGCAAGCCCGCTCCCTTCATCATGGTTGCTTTCGCTGGTGCCCCGCTTACCCAGACCATTTATGGCTTCTTGTTGATGAACTTCATCTCCGCTGCCGTTGCCGCCGGTGCAGCATCAACCCTTGCTCTTGGTGTTGGTGTCTTTGGAGGTCTTGCCATCGGACTCTCTGCATGGATGCAGGGAAAAGTTTCGGCGACAGCCTGTGACGCTCTTGCTGAGACCGGAAAGGGAACCGCCAACTATTTCATCGTCATCGGTATCGTTGAAACCGTGGCGCTTTTCACCCTCGTCTTCAGCCTGCTCGCCCTGCAATAAGCAGCTTACCAAGCAACGGTTCATCAAAAAGGGCATTCCTTCACAGGGATGCTCTTTCTTGTGTGTTCAGGCATGACTTCGTTCAAAATCCAGCAACCACGCTTTTTTCTCCAGCCCTCCTTCATAGCCGGTCAAGGAACCATTTGATCCGATAACCCGGTGGCAAGGGATGAGCAGGGCAATCTTATTGCGATTGTTGGCCATTCCGACCGCCCTATAGGCCTTCGGATTGCCGATGGCACTGGCAATCTCTGCATAGCTTGCAGTCTTGGCGTAGCCGATATCCAGCAAGGCCGCATATACTTGTTTTTGAAACCGGGTTCCCTCGATTGCCAAGGGCAGGGTGAATACTTTCCTGGTACCGGCAAAATACTCATCCAATTGCTGAAAAGCCACATCGAGCAAAGGATGAACGGCGTCCTGTTCTGTTTGTGAGCCATGAAAGGAGAGCATGGTGATGGCTTTCTCACAAGAGGTCAGGTACAAGGGTCCTATCGGACTCTGATATGTTCTTGTATAGTACATGACGATACTGTACGGCACCTTCGCAAGCTTGGCAAGAAGACCATGGTCTTGGCGCTTCTTGTAAGAACTTTCCCTTTTGGTATATCCTAGCATTCAGGTGAGGTGGCAATGATTCACGACAGTCTCGCAAATCTTATTCACTACGCTCCCATTCTTGAGAGCTTTGATCGGATCGAAGAGGTCCTGGCCTCATCGTATGAGGAGGGAACACACCAAATCGGGACACTTTCCGTAACCGTTGAATCGTATGTTCCGACCGCTTTTACCGGTACGTTCAGAGCCCATGACTCGGCTGCAACGCTGGTAGTGATGCTCCAGGGAGAAGAGTTGTTCGGTTTGACCTACAGCGAACGATGCAAGGGAGCAGCAAAGGACGCATGTGG
>CAZXQE010000136.1:0-1985 GCA_964643015.1 uncultured Gammaproteobacteria bacterium | reverse complement strand
ATTGGTTTATCGTTGTCATTGATTAAAGCTTGATAATCATTTTGTTTGATACCAGAAGAAAATTGATTATTGTCAAAGCTGGGTTGGTTAACCATCGCTAAAACGCTACCATCTTGCGGATTCAAAGCAATCGCTACTGCCTTGCGTCCTTTAATTCTTTGCAAATGTTGCCTCACTACTCTCTCTAAATTAGCTTGAACCTCAGCATCAATAGTTAAAACAAGGTGATGGCCATCAAGTGGATTTTGCTGACCAATCATTTTCTTTTCATTACCAACAGCATCAACTTCAATCTGCTTACTTCCATTTACCCCCCGCAGGTCTTTTTCATAATAAGCTTCTAGGCCTGTTTTTCCAATATAATCAATTGGTAAATAGCCATCGCTTTTTTTATTGGTTAATTCCTTTTCATTAATCTTGCCAATATAGCCCAAAATTAAACTTAGGCTATTTAAATCATCTTTAAAATTATCTACTTCATCAGTACTTGTACCAACCCTAGCTAATTCGTTAATCGATAGATAAGATCGTTTATTGCGATTAGTTAAAACTACGCCCGGCAGTTGATGAGCTTGTACTGTTAGTTGAATAGCCTGATCATAAGTTAAATTATCACTTACAAATACTGGTTGATAATATTCAAGTGAACGCGGCTTAATGGTGGCTAGATTTTTCTCCAATTCTTGGCAAACTTCTTCACCCAAAACTTCAGCTAATCTAGCCATCACTGCTTGACGCTCCACTTCTTTTGTTGGCAACAAACTCGGATTAATATAAACCAAAAAATTGGCCACGTTTTGAACCAATGGCCGGCGTTGACTATCATAAATAATGCCACGCTTAGCCTCTAGTCGCTCCAACCTCAAACGATTACCTTCTGACAACCCATAATAATAATCGCCGCGATAAAGCTGTAGCCAAATAAGACGACCCAAAAGAATAACTAATAAAAACAAACAAATTCGCGAAAAAAAATAACCGCGCTGTAAATCAAAATTATGGCTAATTGTTTCAGTATTATCTTTTTGACTTAAAAAAACTTCTTCAGTCCAATGTTGACTGACCGAAGTTAAATGAAACTGTTTTTGTTTTTTAGTTGGACCAAAAAACTGATCAAAGGGATTGTTTTTATTTTTACTTACCATACTGTCTATTCTTTGATAAAAACAAAGGATTAAGTCGATTATCTAGCCACTTAATTAAAAAATAAAGTGCTATCATTAATAACCAATTAGCCACTATTTGTCCTACAAATTCAGTCCACCAATTAATTTTACTCCAGCCTTCACCTAAGAAAGCCAGAATAACTGTTTGAAAAATTGTTGCTGAAATAATTAAACCAGAAAAAGCATATAATGACTTATTGGTAAAAAAATTAACCAGCAGCAAATTAGTAAGACCAAGTGAAAACAACCAAACAACGGTTTGGCCACCAAAATTATAAAAAGATAAACAATCTAAAACTAAACTCAAACCCAATACCCAATAACTAATTCTTGACCACCCGCGAAGAATCAGCCAAATCGTTAAAGAAACTAAGATTAAATTTGGTTTTGGCCAAGCTGTATTTAATTGATCAATCACTGCCAACTGAAAGATGGCCGCTATCGATAACCAGAGCGTATTAAGTACCGCAAAAATCCACATACTACGGCACAATAACACTAACAAAACTTAACTCGTTTGGATCAACAGCTGGATTTAAACCAGCAGTTTGCCATAGAGCATTATTTTCTTTATTAATCTGATTAATCTTGCCAATCAATAAATCTTTAGGAATTGACGGCTCGAGACCAGAAGTGACAATTTCCTGATCAATCTGCAGCACCTCTGTTTGCGGCACCATTTCTAAATTAATCGTTAAGCCAAGATTCCCACGCACCAGGCCGATTGTTTTACTGCTACTGGCCGTTCCAGCCGCTAAGCGACATTCTTTATTAGTTACTAGTAAAACCTCAGCTGAGTCCTCTTTAACTTGACCAAGC
>CAZXQE010000135.1:0-1988 GCA_964643015.1 uncultured Gammaproteobacteria bacterium | reverse complement strand
AATTCAGCTGTGTATAAATTTCTATTGGTAAATCACGAACTTGTAATGTAGGCATAAAGAAGCCTCCTTGCATGCATTATAAATTATATTTGCATGCAAAACAAGTGTTTCATGTAAAAAAATTGTGTGTATTTTAGATTAAGGAGGAACCGCGAATAAACGCTAAAGAGAAACCACGGATGAACACAGACTGCTTCGCAGACACAGATGCACACAGATTTAGGTTATATGAGACGCGAATAAAGAATAAGAGGAAACACGGATCACACAGGCGCTGCGCGCGACACAGTTGCTTCGCAAACACAGAGTTTAGGGTAAATCAGGGAGCAAGAAAGAAGAGGAATTTAACCACAAAGCTCGAAAGAGCTTAATGAACACAGACTGCTTCGCAGACACAGATACACGGACGTTCGGGCAGAGCAAGGAAGCTGATTGTGTCAAGAGAGTAACCGCGAATGGACGCTAAAACAAGGAAGCAGGAGAGAATCCACAGATTTTTCGGAATTTTGGCTAAGATAAATAATAAGGACAAGTAAAAAACAAAGTTATCTGTGTTAATCTGTGGTTCTTCTATTCTTCATTACAACTTAGCATAGTGAATCAGGTTTAGAAATACAAAGAAACACATAGAAAGGTTGAATATTTTTATTGTGTTCCCCGGCTTGTTCGACGGTGGGTATTGTGAATTAAGAAAAGAGTAACCACAGATGTGCTCTGTGTCGCACACACACAGGCGCTGCGCGCGACACAGTTGCTTCGCAAACTCAGATATTAGGGTAAAACAAGGGAGCGGAGAAGGTCACGTAAAGAAGCTAAGGTTTGTAAACCGTAGCTTACGCATTTTTATGCGTAAAGTTTATAAATAGTTGTGTCTCAAACTACGGATTGTTAATAACATAGCCGTCTCCGTCTAGTTTATAAGATCCATTTCTTAAGTATATATTGGTAATATCTATTGGAGGAATGACAATTACCATTTTATTGGATCCATCACGATATAAAGTATAATCATTGCAACTTAAAGTGATTTCATTAACTATATTATTATTAACGGTAATTTGTGAGGGATAAACTAAATAAATAGAACAACCTGAACTGATTTCAACATCAGGTGTCAGTACTAAATGTAAATTCGTATTAGGCGAGTTCACAAATATTACAGGATCTAAAGCAGAATCTGTATAAATATACCCATCAAAGATAGCACCTAATGTAACTTCACCTGAAAGATTGTTTCCAAAATGAATAGCAGCACCTCGTGTTAGTCCAGGCACCATTGAATTATTTGATATTTCACCTTGAATATTATAAACAGTTCCTACTCCTCCAGATCCATCTGCAATCATGATTGCTCCGCCTGTAGTTGCATGATTACCATAAATAATTGAATTTACATCTATCGAAAAATTTCCGGTTCCTGCTTTATATATTCCTCCACCGGATCCTGATACAACGCAATCATGTATTGAAGTACCTACAATATCATGTATTGAAGTACCTACAATAGTGAGATCAGAATTATTTGAGTATATGGCACCACCGTTTGTCTGTGTTGTAAAATGGTGAAATTCACTATCTGTAATATTTACTGATCCACCCGTTGCATATACAGCTCCTCCTTCTGTAGATATACATCCGTAAATTTGTGCATTTTGAATAGTAAGGGTTCCACCTGCTACATAGAATGCACCGCCGGGACCTGTGGGGTCATCTATAGCTACGGCTTTTACATTATTTCCGCTGAATGTACAGTTTAAACCATTAAAATTAACTGAGCCAGCTCCAACTCCGCAATAAAAAGCACCGCCGTTGCTGAATGCTCTATTATCAGTTATTGTTACGGCAGAAGAAGCTGAATAATTTATGTTTCCGCCGTTTATATAAAAAGCTCCGCCTGAATTTGAAGCAGAATTAGAAACTATACCACCTGAATAACCGGTAAAAGTAGTTGTACCAGCATCTGTTTGATACAAAGCACCACCATCTTG
>CAZXQE010000134.1:0-2045 GCA_964643015.1 uncultured Gammaproteobacteria bacterium | reverse complement strand
AATTTTTTCAGCGATCTGATGAATCTGAGATGCTCCAGAAATAGGCTTAGTGTATTTCCATTCTAATTTTTGAATTTCCATGTTATGCCTCCTTAGCCTCAGGCTTTCCCCAAATAGAGTAACCACCTGTGTGACCTGTTTTGCTATGAATTTCTGCATCAACTAATTGCATTCTTCCAGGTTCCGCATCATGATGCCACGAATATCCATCTGGGGTTTCACCATCCTTAATTTGTTCAAGTTGTTGGTCAGAAAATTTTTCGGTAAGTAACGGATCATTATTCAATGCTTCTTTTAATCTCTCATTGCATTGGCTTTCATGTTCCGCTCTTGATCCAACAAATGTTCCATCCTCGTTTTTATTAAGAGTTGTCTCATAAACTGGAGCAAACTCTGGCATAACCACTTCAACTTTCGTTCCATCGGGCTGTTCGGACTCCTTTAGCTTAAATTGTATATCCGTTTCGGGGTGGGTTGAATCTACAAGTCCTTCATTTATTGTCTTAATTCGTGTAGAAGAATCGTCTATTAGGGCATTTTTTAGCTTTTCTGCCGTTTCTGGGTTTTTTAAATTAGCCTCTGCGGCTTTTTCTATCGAAGATGCTGGGGTTTCATTTTTTGTTGCATTTATTGCATTTGAGAAAAGTTTATTTGGCATCTCCTTGGCAGCTTCATTACTTATTTTGGTTTCTGGGGTAGCTTTGACCGACAAATGGGCTTCTGTCATTTTACTAATCCTCCATCCTAGCGATTAAAGAGTTTTTTAGCTCGGCCATCAAGAGGGCTGTTTCTCCGTAAATTGCGCTTTTGATCAATCCATCAAGTTCTTGGGAATTTTCTGGAACGGCATTTATAATCAAATTTTCGAGGTGTCTTTTTAAAATATCTACACTACTACCTTTACACCACTTATCAAGCTCAGCAATAAACTTGACTCTTGTGAGCCCTGATTCAAGATTCCATATGCGGTCAATTAATTCGCTACATAATTTGTCAGTCTTGTTTTCTGTCGCAATCCCCGTTGTTTTTGATACAAGTATTCTTGTAAACCATTTCTTAATTGCAAGAATAATAGTTTCGTCAGATACGTAGTCAGAAACACCTGAGGCTCTAATATCATTGACAGCCAAGGGCAAAACCTGGCTCAATTCATGCTTTGCCAGAAACAGACTGAAAATAATGCGAAGAGCATTATTAGAAACGCACTCATTCCACATAAGCTCGCTTTCATGCAGTAACAATTCTTCGTCGAGGTTACCCAGATATGATTCTCTTGCAAGTTTCTCAATTTTTAAATCACCGATAGGCTGATTGGTCAATGTCGAATGAACCATTATCTCAATTGGCTTTGCCATGCCTTCTTTATGTGCAATAGCAGCGCCTGCAGAGAGTTGATTCAAATATCTGGCCTCATCACTTGTCAAACCTAGGCTGGTTCCAATCTCTTTTTGCTCTTCGTATGAAACAATTCTGTGTATGATTTTGGTATTTGTGTTTTTGATCACATCAGGGGCTATTTTTGTCGGAATCTGCTCTGCCACAATAATCCCTTGGCCAAGAGATCTCATTTCTGCAATGATATTACAAAATGTGCTAACAGCCTTGCCTTTAGGATTGCCCATCATTTCTGATGTGCGCCCGGTTTGAACATTTTCAAGCAGCCTATGAGCTTCTTCAATCACCAGAATGTGCTTTAGATTATCATCACTTTCGAGCCCCGTCCTCCGGGAAAGAGATTGCCTATACTCGCATATAAGCGAAAGCATCAGACCAACAAAAAAAGCTTTGTCGTCATCATCAGGCAGGTTTTCCAGCTCAAACACCACCTGCTGAGACAACAGTTCCTCAAGATTCATAAAATCGTTTGTATTGAAAATGAAGCCCTTAGAACCCACAGCAAGACTCTCAAGTCTTGCAACTATCGCACTTCTGATGTTGTCCTGAAGCTCACCCTTGTAGTCCATTTCATTCTTTACATAGTAATTCACCTGGTTTTTTAAATCGACTATGGTTGGATAGATAAATGGATTTGCTCTGCAATCATG
>CAZXQE010000133.1:0-2058 GCA_964643015.1 uncultured Gammaproteobacteria bacterium | reverse complement strand
CCTGACTTGGCTCGAAGTTCATTCCGAAATTTAGTTTGAATCTGATAAGCACCAATTGGCAAGTCGCGATAAGACTTAACGAATTTCTTTAGCAGTGGCGTAATCAACTCTTCATGAGTTGGCGCTAAAACATAAGGCTTTTTGTCAGCCCCGGCTGTTCTAAATAAAACATCGAAAGTATCCAGACGACCAGTCTGTTTCCAAGGCTCTTCGGTGGTTAAACTAGGCAACAACACTTCCTGAGCCCCTAAGGTCGCCATTTCTTGACGAATTATTCCTTGAATCTTTTGCACCACCCTTAAACCCAGCGGCAAATAAGTATAAATACCAGCAGCAGTTTTATCAATAAAACCAGCTCGCATTAAGGTTTGAGCGTTAAAGCTCTGCTCATCCTTTGGTAATTCCTTGAGGCTGTGAGTAAAAAGTTGACTTTGGCGCATAAAGATAAAAATAACTATTAACTAAACAACCCCCTCCTTTTTTCTAGCAAAAACTAAGCTTTGCGAGATCGACGATTGTGCCAATTATTCCAAATTACCAACAACGGTGAAGCCACAAAAACTGAACTATAAACACCAAAGAAAACACCAATCAACAAGGCTAAAGCAAAGTTACGAATCGATACCCCACCAAAAACAACAATGGCCACTAAAGTTAACATGGTAGTTAAAGAAGTATAGATTGAACGAGCCAAAGTTTGGTTTAAGCTTAAATTAACAGTTTCGGCAAAACTCAAACGAGTTCTAAAGATATTTTCTCTAGTTCGATCAAAAACAACGATAGTATCATTAATACTATAACCCAAAATCGTTAACACCGCTGCAATGGAAGTAATATCGATTTGATAGCCATAATAACGACCAAGTAAAGCAAAGAAACCAATCATGATAATTACGTCATGAAAAAGAGCAATAATTGCACAAACACCATATTTCCAAGAACTAACTGGCTGTGAAACCTTGCGGAAAGTCCAGGCAATATATAGAACAATAGCTATTAAAACTAAAATAATTGAAGTAGTGGCGCGACTACGTAAATCACGACCAACGGTTGGACCAACTGAATCATAGCGAAGCTCTTCAACATTACTGACACCAGCTTCTTTGGAACCATTTAAAGTTTTAAGAATTTCTTGGTGTTTAGCTTCATCAATTTCAGAGAAACGAAGTTTAACTTCATTATCACCAACTGGTTGAACAATTAAGTTATTTAAACTCAATGATTCCAAATTTTTCTTAATTTCATCAGTGGTTGGACGATTTTGTTGATAGCGAACCTCCAAAACACCGCCGCCGGTAAAATCAATACCGAAACGCAAACCCCAAACTGCAATAGCAGTAATTGCTAAAGCCACCATTACGGCCGATAAAGACAGCCAGATTTTTCTTTTCGCGATAATCTGATACATATATTTATGCTAATTGCGATTATTTATTATCTTCTTGTTTAGCCTTTTTAGAGCTAACACCAAATAACCAGGTATTCTGAACCAATTTCTTGCTAGCGGTTAACAATAATAAATTACGAGTAACCACAATAGCACTAAACATGGAAACAATAACACCTAAAGCCAAAGTAATGGCAAAACCCTTGATTGATCCAGTCAAAAACTGAGTCAAAATAAAACAAGTAATTAACGTAGTGTAGTTACCATCACGAATTGATGGCCAAGCCCGAGTAAATCCTTCATTAATAGCACTACTTAGAGGCTTACCGGCTTTCAATTCTTCTTTAATTCTTTCAAAAATCAAAACATTAGCATCAACTGCCATACCAATCGACAAAATGAAACCAGCAATACCAGACAAAGTCAAAGTAACTGGCCAAACCTTAAAGACAGTCAAAACTAACAATCCGTAAAAAATCAAAGAGAACACTGACAAAATACCTGGCAAACGGTAGAAAATAACCATAAAGATTGCCACCAAAGCCAAACCAATTAAACCAGCCTGCATACTATTATTAACTGATAAGGTTTTATTAAAAGATTGGTACCGTGATATTACAATTGATCTTTTTATGTCCGTCCGATTCTCTTTTCGGTCAGTTGCCGCTGTC
>CAZXQE010000132.1:0-2074 GCA_964643015.1 uncultured Gammaproteobacteria bacterium | reverse complement strand
TGGAGGCTGATCTCGCGGTTGGCGTGGGCGCTCTCGACGACCTGCTCGCCGTACTCCTTGACGAGGGTCTCCTCGGGGATGCGGGCCCGAAGGCAGAGCGACGCTTCCAGCGACCGCGCCGTGAAGGCCGACCCCTTGTCGGACCGGGTCACGATGTGGACATCGGCCTGGGGCCGATTCTCCCGCATCGCCTTGAGCACCTTCTGCGAGGTGTCCTCGACGCTCCAGCCGAGCCGGATCGCGTCGCGCTCGATGCGCGGGAACTCGCCGCCGCAGATCTCCTGGATCGCGGACACGCGCTCGCGCTCGGTGCGGACCGCCGACTGCGCCTCCTCACGCGCCTGGATGACGGCTTCGGCCGCGCTCGGCTTGCCCTCGACCGGCTTGGCCGGTCCCGCCTGCGTGCCACGCGCGGGCTGGTCGCCGTCCGGCTTCCCGGCAGCGTTCATTTCCGCCTCGTACATCGCCTTGAGATTCGCGGTCTGATCTTCCGACAGGTCCGCGAGCACAAAGCCCTTCGCCTCGACCCACTTCTCGAAGTCCATTGTCATGACCTCCATGTTGCTGTTGCCTTCAATGACCGGAATGCGCCCGGCCTCCACTTTCGCCGTCGTCGCGTCGTCCGCGCCGAGCGCCACGAAACTCACTTCGCCCAGCTTCGCCTGGCGGACCATGTAGACCGGCCCGGCGAACTCCTTCCCGTTGGCGGCCGCCGTCTTGCCCTCGGGCACGAAGACGACCTTCTTCACCGCCGCGCCCAGGCTCGCCTGCCAGGGAAAGCCGTTGTCGGACGCGCCCACCACTTCCCGCGCCGCGCTGCCCACGCCGGAAATCACTCCGGCGACAGTCAGTGCGGTGCCTTCCACGCCGACGGTGTCGGTGTGCCCGACGATCCGCGCGGTGTCGTGGTTCATCAGGATCGGCCGCGACTTTTTGCCGAGGGCCAGACCGGTCAGGTCCACGACCACCGGGTACGGCCAGCCTGCCAGCGCCATCGCGCCGCCGGTGTAGGCGGTCATGGTGAAGCGCCGCAGCGTCTTGCCGTCGTCGGCCGTCGCCGCCTGGAGGTTCACATCGCCCGCTTCGGCGCGGATGTAGAACCCGCCGGGCACGGTCTTTCTCGTCCTATTCATCGTCGTCTTTCTCCTCCGTCTTGTTGCCGGGGGCGGACGGAACGGTTTCCGTCGCGCCGAGTCCGAGTTCATCCATGAGGGCTTTCTCCTTGGCGCGTTGTCGCAGTTCCATTTCCCAGTCCTTGCCCTGCCGGGCGTACTCGTGCGCGAGCGTGGTGGTGTGGTTCCGCAGCCGGGTCTCCTGCGCGTTGGCTTCCTTGGCGGGGTCGACGTGTTCGAAGCCGTCCCAGAACCACTGGTGCGGGGGGATGACGCCGATCAGCCCGAGGTTCCGGGTGAGAACGGCGTATTCGCGGAGCCATGCCGTGAGCACGCGGTCCAGGACTCGCGACGCCGTGAACGACTGATCCACGCGGATGGACTTGAAGTAGGTCTGGTGATCCAGACGCCCGGAAGCATAGTTGTAGCCCGAGGAGTTGCCCGCCGCGATGTTGAACGGCATGTTCAGGCACCGGGCGATCTCGTTCAGAATCTCCTTCTTGAACTCGGCGTAGGTCGTGGCCGGTTGCATCGGCTCGACCTGGCTCATCTTCCAGCCGCCGGGCATGGTCATGAGCATGTTGCGCTCGAGTTCGATCAGGTCCATCGGCTCGACGGCGTCCGCCTCGCCGTTGGCCGGGGCGTCGGTGTAGAGGATGCCGGCGAAGTCGGCCGCCGCCTCGGCCGCGGCCAGGACAGCCAGGGTGTAGCGCCGCAGTTGGGCGAAGAGGGGAAGCGCCGGCGTGATCTCGGGGATGCCCCGGTGCAGTTCCGGCCGGTCGGCACGGAAGACGTGGATCATCGCCGGCGCGGGGACGTCGATGGCGCTGCGGCCGCCGTCGAACTGCGCGTCGCCGGGGTGCTGCGTGAGCACCCGGTAGCTCGTGGGGTTGCCATGGGCATCGAAGCGGATGCCGTCGACCTCATCGCGGCGGCCGAATACGGCCAGGTCGCTCGTGACC
>CAZXQE010000131.1:0-2130 GCA_964643015.1 uncultured Gammaproteobacteria bacterium | reverse complement strand
AGGAATGAACATACACAGCTGACGTTTACGGTAAAAAACAAATTTGATTTTTCAACGTTAGAAAAAGTTATTGTCGAATGGTCTTTGATACATAACGGCAATGCAGTTGATAAAGGACTTCTCTCACTGCCTCCTGTAAAACCCGGTGAGGAAACTTGTATAACAATAGATTCCGCATCACTTACAACGATTAATACTCTTGACGGTCTTGTGTACGTTCACTTTAATATTCTTCTTGCTGAAGATCTAAGCTGGGCAAAAAAAGGTTTTGTCATCGGACAGGCTGAACACCTCGTGCAGGAAAAACCGCTTGCTGTTTCAAGCTGTGCAGATAAGGATGCTGTTCAAAAATTTGTTGACGCTATTGAACCCTGCCTTTTTAGAATACCGACAGAAAATGACGGGCTCAAAAATTTCTTTGGTGAATACGGAAAAGAAGAATCTGTATTTTACTGGAAAAATAAGGCCGTCAACAGCTGGCTCGAGATGGACCTTGAGAATATCAGGCGGGTAAAAAAAGACAGTACTTCCTGGGATTTACTGTGCGGTCCCAATGCAGTTTCTGTTTATAAAGATAAAAAAATTGGAACATTTTCGCTCTCGCTTAAAACTGATGGTATAGGCGTTAGAGCTTGTATCAGGCTTACTATTGAACCATGTGTAAAAAATCTTCCAAGAATCGGTATAGCAGTAAGAATACCATCTGATTATTCTCATATAGAATGGATCGGTTCGGGTCCCCAGGAATCTTACAGCGACAGAAAGACAGGCGCATTTTTGGGTTTGTGCCGTCATGCTGTTAAGGATCTGTATGTTCCCTACATTGTGCCTCAGGAAAACGGCAATAGAACGGGAGTACGAAAAGTGCTTCTTGAGGGCGAAAAGAAAATATCAATAATCAGTGAAAATCCCATTGAATTTTCTGCTCAAATTCACGACACCCGATCAATGATGAAAGCCCTGCATACCTATGAACTTGAAGAAACACTTTCAAAAGGCTACTGGATTCTTCACCTTGACTGCATTCAGCGCGGTGTCGGCACTGCAACCTGCGGACCCGATACCCTCGAACAGTACTGTATTACACCGGGAACCTATACTATGGAGTTGATTATAAGCTGAGTTATTTTTCAAAAATAATCAGCCTCTTATCAACCGTACAGGAACTAAAGCCCATGTGTTCTTTAATCCATGTCAGGGTATTATTGCGGTAAAAAAACACATGACTGTGATCAGAAACATAATACCATGTTTTAAAATTGATGGAAGGATCATATAGTGCTGTCATACAGTAGAGCCTTCCTCCCGGTTTTAAAATGGAATAAAGTTTTTTAAATTCTTCGAACGGATTATAGAAGTGCTCCATAACTTCACAGACAATAATATAGTCATATTTTTTTTCAAGAGCGGCAGGATTATTATGAAAGTAGGGATCAAACATTGTTACTGAATAATCAGATTCTTTAAGCATCACGCTTATGACAGGTCCCGGACCTGCTCCAAAATCAAGACCTTCATCTGTTTTGCAAAAATCCTTCTTCACCGCATTAACAATGGGGGACACAAACTTTCTGTAGCCTTCATCGTAAATATCATTATTGTGTTCGAGGTAGCGGTTTTTTTCGTCGGTTTCGTTCATGCGGTCTTTTTCATTGAGAAATATGCCAGAGCATTGAGGACATGAAAAGTATGAGCCGTATCGACCCTGTTCAAAAAAAGAGGATTTAAAACTGCAAAGAGGGCAGGAGGCGGTGTTTTGCGCTATGGTCTCACTTGTCATTATTTGTATGACCCTCCGGTGTAATTTTTTAGATGTATTGTATGAATCATTTAAACTCCTTTCTTTTTATACCTAAGAGAATTAACGAAAGTCCCGGTATTCTTTTTAGTAATTCATAAAGCGCAAAAGTTATAAATATAGAAGATACGATCATCAACACTATGTGAATGACAGAATGTGCAGGGATCTGCACTACATAGTAAGCGCAAAAAATTAGCACAGACTGATGCAGTATGTAAACTGGAAACGATGAATCACGTAAATATCTAAGTACTTTATTTGTATTGTTCAGATTTTTTTTAAAAATCACAATAATGGAAAATATAAAAAACCACGCATAAAATTGTGAT
>CAZXQE010000130.1:0-2149 GCA_964643015.1 uncultured Gammaproteobacteria bacterium | reverse complement strand
GCCAAAACCAAATCTAAAGTCCAGAAGATTCTAGACTTAATTATTGAAGTTGGTCAAGGACGATCAGTTAGTTTAAGTAAAAGCCAACTTGATCACTTCCTTTCCCGAATCGTTAAACACCATCTGCCAGCCAAAGGTAAGGGCTTGAAACACCCTCACATTTATAGTTTTATTCAAACTGAAGTAGCCCCACCTTGTTTTACGGTTACAATTGGCATTAAAGATAATCTTCATTTTTCCTATATCCGCTTTATTCAAAACCAATTACGTCATACCTACGGTTTTGAAGGCACTCCGATTAGTATTCACGTTGCTCGCGGCCGTCAAATCAATCCACAGCACAAAAGCAATCACTAATTAATCCTATGACTAAAGTTATTGTTGGACTAGGTAATCTTGGTCCTAAATATGCCAAAACCCGCCATAATGCTGGCTGGTTGGTTTTAGATAACTTAGCGCAAATATTAGCCAAACAAACTGGTGAAAAAATCAGTTGGCAAGATAAAAAAGATTGGTCAGCTCAAGTGGCTGAAATTGGTGAATATCTCCTAGTTAAGCCACTAACCTTAATGAATAATTCTGGCCTAGCGGTTCGAAAAATTCTTGATTATTATCATCTACTTCAAGAAGATTTAAGCACAACTCTTTTAGTAATCCAAGACGAATTGGATTTACCTAGTGGCACTAATCGTTGGTCAGTCAACAGTCGCGCTGCTGGCCACCGGGGCATTGAATCAATTATCCAACATTTGGGTACTAAAAATTTTCAGCGCCTACGTATTGGAATTAAGCCTGCTTATCAAATTGATGACGCTGCTGATTTTGTTTTAAAAAATCTTAGCGCCGCTGAAATAGAAAAGATTAATAGTCAATCATCATTTTCTGACGTACCTCAGTCATGGTCTTTCTAGCCCGTTCTTGAGCTTTTTTTGTGCCGGTAGCTACAATCGTTTTGACTTTATCCATGTCCCCAGCATAAGCTTGTCGACGTTTTTGAATTGGTTCTAAATATTTAACTACGGCTTGAGCTAAACACTTTTTACAATCAACACAACCAAGCTCACCAGCCTGGCAGGTTTTTTTTATTTCAGCACTTTGAGCTGAATTAAATAATTGTTGATAACTAAAAACTGGACAAATCGCTGGATGGCCAGGGTCGTTTTTACGAATTTTAGCTGGATCGGTTGTAGCGGCCATAATCTTTTTTTCAATAACTTCCGGCTCATCAGCAATATAAATAGCATTACCCAAGCTTTTACCCATTTTAGCATTACCATCTAATCCTTTCAGGCGTGGGCAATCACTCAAAATCGCCTCCGGTTCTGGAAAAACCTGTCCATAAATACCATTAAACTTGTGAGCAATTTCACGAGCTTGCTCTAGCATTGGCTCTTGATCCTGACCAACTGGCACTAAGTCAGCTTGAAAAGCTAAAATATCAGCAGCCTGACTAACTGGATAGCCTAAAAAACCATAAGTAACACCACCCTTAAAAACTTCTTGTTTTTGAGTTAATTCGGTTTTAACAGTTGGATTACGTTGTAGACGAGCTAAAGTTACTAGATTAGAAAAGAAAACCGTCAATTCGGCAATTTCAGGAATCTGAGATTGAATAAAAATAGTTGCCTTATCAGGGTCAACACCAGCGGCTAAATTATCTAAAACTACCTCATAGACATTATCTCTAACTTTAGCTGGATTTTGCCAGTTGTCAGTTAAAGCCTGGACATCAGCAACCATGATATAAGTTTCATAGTCGTTTTGTAATTTAGCTCGATTGAGCAATGAACCAAAAAGATGACCAATATGCAGTCGTCCAGTTGGTCGATCGCCAGTTAAGATAGTCTTCATAACTTTAGAGATTAACGGAATTACTCACCTTGCAATTCTTTTTTTTCTTTATATTCAAACAAATCTTTAATCGCTACACTAGCGGCAGTCGCTACCGGAATAGCAATCACCGCCCCAGCGACACCACCGATATTATAACCAATCAATAAAACAATAATACTGGTAATTGGATTAACGTTAGCTGACCGCTTCATAATTTGCGGCACTAAAACATTATTTTCTAATTGCTGAATGATTAAATACATCACTATCACTACCGCTGCCAAACGTGGTGATTGAGTCATAGCTAAAAGAACCG
>CAZXQE010000129.1:0-2152 GCA_964643015.1 uncultured Gammaproteobacteria bacterium | reverse complement strand
GTTGTTGAAGCCTTAGTGCGAAAAACCATTAAAGCCGCCGCTAATCTTGGCGTTAAAACTATTATGCTAGCGGGTGGGGTTTCGGCTAACCAAGTTTTACGTAATACTTTGGCTCAGGCTATCCAACAAAAATTACCACAAACCACCTTTTTAATGCCCGAACTAACCTATACTACTGATAACGCCGCCATGATTGCTGCGGCTGGCTTAATTCTCCTGGAACAACAAAAAACAGTTGCTCCAGAAAAAGTTTTAGCTGAACCCAATTGGCCAATTTAAATTTAATTATCTCAATAATCACTATGGACTTAACTGACTTGGTTACTAGTATTAAAAACGATGACACTTCAACCTTTGAACGTAAATGTAAGGATTTTTTTTACGGCCGCTATGAATTTTCCAGCTTTGACCAAAAAAACCGTGATTTTGTTATTGAATTATTAAAAAAACACCGTAGCGACATGATCAACTACGGTGGTATTCCTGGCTATCGTCTCGACAATGAAATGTATGATTTACATCGCCGCATTAGCGAATATGATTTAAGCGAAATCGACTACGAAAACATCAAAAAAATAATGCAATATTTTCGCGCTTAACTAGCAATTAAAGCCAAAATCTCATCTCTTTTGGTAGCCATAACTTCTGGGTTGATTGCTTCCAAATTAAGTCGAAGTAAAGGCTCAGTATTTGAAGCTCTGACATTAAACCAAAAATCAGGATAAGTAATGGTTACGCCATCTAAAAAATTAGGTTGACCATCGGCGTATTTTTCGGCGATTTCTTTTATTTTAGCTGCTGGATCATTGACTCGGCGATTAATTTCACCAGAATGATAATACTTTTTATAAGGCGCGATAAACTCAGCCAAAGTTTGGCCACTAGCTGTCAAGGCTGCCAACAATTGTAAGGCAATAATTCCAGGAACTTCGTAACAGCCATCAGCCATATTTAAGAAAAAATGGCCCGATGATTCGCCAGCAAAATAAACATCTTGCTCGAGCATAGTAGCCTTAATTAAAGAATGACCAACTCGAGCCACTACTGGTTGACCGCCATTAGCAACAATCGTATCTTCAGTAATTTTGCCTGGACGAATATCATAAGCAATTTTAGCGCCTGGTTTTTCCGCTAAAAATAACTTAGCCATAATAGCGCGAACAATACCTGGTTCGAGCGGTTGACCTAAATTATCAACAAAGAAAATACGATCAGCATCGCCATCAGTGGCAATACCTAAGTCAGCTTGCTGACCAATAACCATCTGACTAAGTGGTTGAATGTTTTCTGGTTTAAACGGATCGGCTTCATGACTAGGAAAAGACCCATCTAACTGCCAATTCATTCGAATCAGAGAAAGTTGAGGAAATTGCGCTAGTAATTTTTCAAAATAAGGTCCGCCCATGGCATTAGCTGGATCCATAACAATCTTCAATGGCCGCAAATTCAAATCGCCCAACAAAGCCAAATCGTGCTCAATTTGTTGATCAACAATATTCTCAACCAATTGATAACTGCCTTCAGTTACTGCTGGTAGTAATTCAGTTTGTAAAACCAAATCTCTTAACTCAAATAGTCCACTATTTTCACCAACTGGCTTAGCATGATCACGGACAATCTTAAAACCATTATATTCCTGAGGATTATGCGAGGCGCTAACCATAATTCCGCCATCAGCCTCTAATTTGGCTGTAGCAAAATAAAAAGTCGGTGTGGAGCTTAAGCCAATATCTAAAACCTGAGCTCCAGCTGCTAATAAGCCCTTAGTTAAAGCTTCATGCAAGGCCGGCGAAGACAATCGCATATCATGGCCAATAACCACTGTTAGCTGACGTTCTGTCTGTAATTCACGTTGACGCCATTGGTAATAAGCTAAGCCCAATTTATAGGCCAGCTCATCATCAAAATCACGACCATAAACTCCTCTCAAATCATAAGCTTTAAAAACGTTGGCTTGTGTTTGCATAAAGATTATTCAATAGTTTTTCTAAAACTACGCCAAATCAAACCAGTGCCCCACCAAGTAGCAGCCGCTCCCAATAACCAGCCAATTAAAGGCAATTTTATTGCGATCAATAAAACACTGACACCGACAATCAATGGCCAAATATTATTTTTAGCTCGTGGCAAAATCTTACGACCAAGCCAATAG
>CAZXQE010000128.1:0-2154 GCA_964643015.1 uncultured Gammaproteobacteria bacterium | reverse complement strand
TCGGGTTCTGTTTTTCCAAACCGTGCTCGCGGCAATGCCTCCTGTTTCCTTTTTTTCTCATCCATCCATCATAAAATGAATAAAAATAATGCGAGTCTGTTTGAGTTTCAACATATATATATACCCATTCAGTAAATTTTACATCTTGAAAATAAAACACCCTTTTTAAGTATTCCCTCTCTTTTTCTAGTTCTATACCTTCCGGGAATGAGATTATAACACCTTCTCCGCTTCGTTCAAACAAATCATATGCAGATAATAGTAAATCCCATATATTTACAATTCCATGCAAATAGTACCAATAATTCTCTAGTATTAACATAGTGAAATCTTCAAAATGTATGTTAAAATCTAGTGGAATTATATTGTCATAGAGTTCCTTATTTTTTACAGATACACACTCCAATAAATTATTCCTATATGGACCGGTTTTAAAAATATACCAAATTGTAAAATCATCTGGACTTGATAGTTTTCTAATGTCTTCCTTTTCATTTTCAGTAAAGACAGTATCTAAATACTTTATAGTATCTTGTATTGTTACAGGAACAGTATTCTTCATGTTTTCTTGTGAATATATACTTGAAGTAAGTAATGTCAGAATAATAAACATATAAAGTCTATTCATTATACATCCTCTCTAGTAGTTTGATTCTTTTTCTTTTTTACCGTATCTGTTTTTACGGTCATCTCGTTTTCCATTAACTTCATCAAGTGTTGGCTCTGGTGTTCCCCCTGGTAAAAGACCAACTCTATCATCTTATGCACCCGTATATGGACTTACCGAAGTTTTACGATCACTACCAGCTTTGGGATCGCTCGGTATTTGAGAATTCGGTAAATATGTATCATTTGATTTTGGCGTATTTGGTTCATGTTTTTGAATTTGTCCTCCTGGCGTAGCGGCGTATACAGGTAAATCAAAAGCGTCAGAAGTATTTCTATCCCCAGGTGAAAGAGTTTCCCCTGCGTTGTCTAAATATTCTCCATGAGTATGAACGAGAGCAGCATCAACATCACTATCCTTTTTGGGATCTGTGTACATATTAACTTGATCAGCAGTTCCTATATTGGGAGTTGAATAGTAATACTCACCATTCTCATCCTGATAAACCGTTGCACCGAATTCTTTTCCTTCTCTTATAGAGTCATCGTTATATGTTTTTGCAAAATCCTCTACTGCCTCTTCCAGTGTTGCAAAAGCCGTTCCAGCCTTCAGCCCCCACGCATCTTGGAAGTTCACCGGCTCGTTATCATCCAATAATTCCCGGTACTACATTGTTTTCCCGACATAGCGTTCGATCATCGCAGCAGAAGCAAAAAAGTACAGCACTTCTGACGCAATAATTATACAGAGAATACTGACTTCCGTAAACATATAATACATAAGCAGCATTTTACTACAGACTAGAATAAAACACAGAAAAGGAAGTATTGAAGTTTTTTTG
Organism: uncultured Gammaproteobacteria bacterium; assembly: GCA_964643015.1. Taxonomy (GTDB): domain Bacteria; phylum Patescibacteriota; class Patescibacteriia; order Patescibacteriales; family Patescibacteriaceae; genus UBA1359. The sequence continues at coordinate 706 of CAZXQE010000128.1, read as the reverse complement.
TATACAGAAATATAACGGCTTAGAAAGTCCCTTGCTCCTGTACTGTTTTTACTACACAAGACTGCATCATAGATGTGCTGTAAAAAATAGACCGCTGTTCCGATTGGCAAAAGCCTTATGAGTAGTACAATAATGCTGTTCGTAATTCCCGCTTTTTCTGCTGCGGAGGAAAGAAGAAACGAAACAAAAACTGATGCATACCAGAAAATGGTGTAGAGCGCGAGCGATACAAATACCGTTACAGCACTGTTCAATATCTTATTTTTACACAGATAATGCAGGACCATTCGTTTTTTTATATACACTACAGTAAATACATTGAGAGCGTAGTATAGACACAGAATGACAGTTTTGTACATAAAACTCAGATCTTTAAAATTGTGTATTTTGTTTACATAAAACATAAGGGTGTACAAGGCTGCCCATACAAGACTGATAATGATAAAGCGGGGGAGATTTTGTTTGTAAAAACTTACAAGTATGACATGTTCTTTAATACATTTTACAGCCATGGCACCCCGCCGAAATGTGAGTTAGAACAATAATCGTCGTTGTTTTTGTTGATAATCTGCATAAATCTTCTTCCATATCGGCAGTTCCTCCGAAGTATGCTATATCAATTATATTAAAACCCTGTTCTAAAAGTTCGTAGGTATTAAAATGCAGAAAATCAACTGACAAAAAATTGTTTTCTTTTTTTCGCTTA
>CAZXQE010000127.1:0-2184 GCA_964643015.1 uncultured Gammaproteobacteria bacterium | reverse complement strand
AAAAACTTTTGTGTCATAGTTAAAACCTAATTAGATTCGAATCTCTTCAAGTCATGCATTTAAGTGGCCGAGAAATCGGGTCACTTATTTTTTTTATTATGACTAATCCACAAGGATTTGCTGATTTAAAAATCAGCAGCGTTGTTTTAGCTGTCCTAGCTAAACTCAATTTAACTGAGCCAACCCCAATTCAACAAAAAGCCATTCCAGTTGCTTTAGCTGGGCAAGATGTAATTGGTATTGCCCAGACTGGTACTGGTAAAACCTTAGCTTTTGGTATTCCAACCATTGAAAAGATTTTAAAAACCAATCAACAAGCTTTAATTATTGCGCCAACTCGTGAATTGGCTTTGCAAGTTGGTGAAAGTTTGCGAAAAGTTGGTCAAAGCCTAAATATTAGAGTAGCGGTTTTAATTGGCGGGGAAGTCTTTGATAAGCAACTTTTTCAATTACGCCGTAATCCTAGTATTATTGTAGCTACCCCCGGTCGCTTGCTTGATCATATGAAGCGGCGGACTTTTAAAATTAGCGGTATCAACACTCTAATTTTAGATGAAGCTGACATGATGCTCGATATGGGCTTTGCACCGCAAATTAAAGAAATACTGGAAGCCGCCCCTAAGAATCGTCAGACCATGCTATTTTCAGCTACTATGCCGGCTGAAATTGTCAGCATTGCGACTACTTATTTACAAACACCAATTAGTATTGAAACTGCACCGCCAGGAACAACGGCCAGCCTAATTGATCAAGAAATTTTTATTATTAAAAATGAAGAACGACTAGATTATTTACAAAAAATTCTTCAGCAATATAATGGCTCTGTTTTGGTTTTTGTCCGCACCAAGCATGGTGTTAAAATGCTCGCTCAGAAATTAGTCGCCAGTGGTCATAAGGCCATTGAAATTCATTCCAATTTAACTCTCAACCGTCGTCGTCGTGCTTTAGATGATTTTAAGTCAGGCCGGGAAAGAATCTTGGTAGCTACTGATGTGGCTGCTCGCGGTCTTGATATTAATGGAATTGAACTGGTTGTTAATTATAATTTACCGGATAGTCGTGACGATTATGTCCACCGTATTGGTCGAACTGCTAGAGCTGGCAAATCCGGCAAAGCGATTAGTCTAGCCACTCCTGCTGAGCAACGAATGGTTTATGCTATTGAACGTCTGATTAATAAGACCATTAAGAAAACTGACTTTGCAAGATCAAAAACTACCGCAACTAGTGATTCTACTGAAAGAACTGAACGAAGTTATTCAGCCAATCGTAGTCGTCGTCCTCAGTCAAATAGACGATCAAGTCAAAATAGTCGATCTGGTCAAGGTAATCGCTTCAATCAAACATCACGTTCTGGCCAAACACCACGCTCTAGCCAAGCTGGTCGTTCCAGTAAATGGACTAGTCGCCGACCTAGCTATCGTGCTAAGAAAAACGTCTCCTAAGTTAGGGGACGTTTTTTTGTTACTTTTATGCTATACTTTCGTTATAACTTGTATAACAAATTTAAATTTTTTCTATGAAAAAAGGAATTCTTTTTTTAACCAGTATTGGCATTTTGGCCATTTCCAGCATTGTTATAATGTCGCTTTGGTCAGCTAATCGTCATAATAACGAAGATCGCTTTTCAGTTGTTGGCTCTGGCTCCGTTTATGCCAAAGCTGATATTGCCAATATCCAAATTGGTTTTAGAAGTGGTGTTAAAAAAACCGCTGCCGAAGCTACTACCGAAGCCACTACTAAAATGAATGAAATTATTAAGGCTTTAAAGAAATTAAATATTGAAGATAAGGATATTAAAACTAGTGATTACAATTTAAATCCTAGCTATAAATGGACCGAAACCAAAGGGCAAGAATTGGTTGGCTATGAAGTTTACCAGAATCTAACCTTGAAAGTTCGTGATTTAGACAAAATTGGTGATGTCATTGCTCGCACCACCGAACAAGGCGCTAATCAAGTGGGTAATGTTGATTTTACCATTGACGACGAGTATGAATTAAAGAACCAAGCTCGAGAAATGGCGATTGAAAAAGCTAAAGAAAAAGCTGAGTTAATTGCTAAGCAATCTGGCATGAAATTGGGTAAAATTAAAAGTGTTTACGAAAATACAGTCAGTGCTCCAGAGTTAGCTCGCTACTCTAATGCTAAAATGACTCTAGAAGTGGCTGATCAAGCAGCTGG
>CAZXQE010000126.1:0-2198 GCA_964643015.1 uncultured Gammaproteobacteria bacterium | reverse complement strand
CTGCTTTTCGCGTACCTGATTTGATTTATAATTTACTAGTTTTAGGAGCATTATCGGCTGGCTTTGTGCCATTATTTGTTAGTTTGCTTAATGAAGAAAAGGGGGAACAGAAAAAAAATGCTTGGCGATTTGCCAATCTAGTTACCAATTCGCTGTTTATAATTTTAGTAATTTTAGGTGTAACTGGTGTTATTTTTGCCCCACAGTTACTTCATCTTTTAACCCCAGGATTTTCTCCAGAAAAATTAGCTCAAACTGTCCAGCTAAGTCGTTTAATGTTTTTATCGCCAATCTTTTTAGGTCTATCGGGTGTAGCTGGTGGCATTTTGCAATCTTTCAAAAGTTTTTTTGCCTATTCACTGTCACCAATTTTTTACAATTTAGGCATTATTGCTGGAGCTTTATTTTTGGCACCAAAGTTTGGCTTAATTGGTTTGGCTTGGGGTGTAGTTATTGGTGCTGCTCTGCATTTATTGGTACAAGTTCCGACTTTAAAGCACTTTGGTTTTAGATGGCAACTAGTTGTTGACTGGCGAGATAGTCAGTTGAGAAAAATTGGTAAAATTATGGTGCCGCGGACTTTAGGTTTGGCAGTTGGCCAGCTTAATTTACTATCTATGACCGTCATTGCCTCTGGTTTAGCTAGTGGTTCTTTGGCGGTTTTTAATTTAGCCAATAATTTACAGTCTTTTCCGGTTGGAATTTTTGGCTTATCTTTGGCAGTTGCGGCTTTTCCAACCATGGCTGCTTTAGTTGACCAACCGGATAAACTGAAAGAGAGTTTAACTAAAACGATTAGACAGGCTTTGTTTTTGTTGATTATCTCAACTATTTTAATAATTTCTTTAAGAGCACAGATTGTTAGAGTTATCTTAGGATCAGGTTGTTTTGATTGGCGAGATACTATTTTAACGATGCGAACCTTGAGTTATTTTGGTATTTCTATTTTTGCGCAAGCTTTGATAGCAATTTTGACTAGAGTTTTTTATGCCCACAAAGACTCAATGACACCTTTTTGGGTTGGGCTACTCTCAACTGTAATTAATATTGTTTTAGCTTGGTTTTGGAAAGATTATTTAGGTGTGGCTGGATTAGCTTTAGCTTTTTCGGTTGGTAATTTAATTAATTTGGGTCTTTTGTGGTTGATTTTAAGTTTTCGAACCAGAGTATTAGCAACGGCCAATATTTTTGAAGGTGCCTGGAAAATGCTTGTGGCAGCTGGTATTGCTTGGCCGATAATTTTTGAAGTAAAAAAGTTAATTGCTCCAATAGTTGATATGAATAAGTTTTGGGGTGTAGCTGGTCAATTAGTGGGTTCAGCTATTGTGGGTATCATAGTATATTTAGCGATTTGCTTGTTTTTAAATTGCTCTGAGGCCAAGCAAATTGTTTCTTTGGTCAAAAGGCGCTGGCCACGTAATAAAAATTTGGTAGTTGCTGATGGCGAACAGGCTCGCGGACTATAGATTGACAGAAAGTGATTTTTATTATAAAAATTAAGCGGTTCTTTATAGTAAAAAGGAGGTTTAAATGAGAGCAGTTTTACTAGCTCTGTCTTTTGGTGATAGTTATGAATCAAATAAAAACATTCTAGATGAAATAAGGCGTAATGTTTTGATTTATAGTGACCCCTATATTATTACCGATAGAAATATTGGAGTTTATTTGATGAGTGAGGTTAAAGAGGAAAATATTTATATTATTCCTGGGGAACAGTGTCGAACATTGTTATCAACCATTAGAGCAGGTTTAAAAAAGATTAAGTTGTTGAAGCGAGCCGATCTTTATTTGATCACAGCTTTGCCAATAGCTCATCGTAGTCGGCAGATTTTAAAACATTTGGCACCATGGTTAATGGTTTATTCTCGTTTTGTTGAGGCAGGCTATAATCGTCGTGATCAAAGATGGCGAGCTCGTTATCTAGTTTGGTCTTATTTTATTGAACCTTTTTTATTTTTTATTCCCTGGCCGCTTTATAAGCGGTGGGGATAAGACTTTTTAAGACCATTCTAACAATGGTCTTTTTGATATCTTGACAGTTCTAAAAAATGGGAGTAAAACGATGATATCCACAAATAAAATATCTCGTGGAGTATTAAAATCACAGGAGGTTTCTTAATGAAAAGAAACAGTAGAAAACACCCGACTTAGCGTTTAATACGCCGACACAGCCATTATCACAATTTTGTTCTTTTACA